>JAEUQX010000091.1 GCA_016788625.1 Anaerolineae bacterium | reverse complement strand
CGTTGGATATTGGAGCAGCGCTGCTCCGGCCTCATAACGAATGGGCGCATCAAAGCGCTTCTGATCCCATTCAAGATGACCGTAACGCACCAGCCTTGCCAGTATATCACGCCCGTCGTACTGCTGACCCAGTTGCCCGATCAGGTATGTTGCCGCCGCCCGCATCGGAATATTTCCGCCGTGCTTCACTGCGATGCGCGCAAGCTGCTCGAATGCGTTTCTGTCGCCAGACAGCGCTTGCTCATACTGCTTTATCAGGTGCAGGTAAACGGTTGACAGGCGATAAGTGATTTTCTCAGATCTCGGGCAGCTGGCAGAAATGATCTTCTGTATCGCTTCATCCCACCCTACAATGGCCTGGCTGAGCGCGTCGTTCAGGCGTGGCCAGCGCAGTGCCATGCTTTTCAGTTTGGCTGAATCTTGCTGTTGCAAACACATGGCGAGGATGCGACTGTAGTGATCATCCAACCATGGTTGTGCACCCCTTCCATCGCTTAGAAGCTTGGCGACAATCGTCAGTTTGAGCAAGTCAGGATGATGATCCAACAAACTCAGCAACCGTGCCAACATCAATGCATAGAGATCCTCAGAATCAAAGATACTCAAGCTGTTGTTTAGAAATCCGAATTGCACGGTTGGGCTTGCGGTGTCCAGCATCGCAAAGAACCACGTTCGATTATTCGGATGTCCATCCACAATAGCAACCATCTCGTGGAGATAATCATGTCTCTGGGTGATTTGGTCTTCAGGGCGACGCTGCTCGCATTGTTTTAGGGCGTACCGCACCAGGGGTTCAAATTCGCGCATCGGCACATCGCCCGGCGCGGCGGCAATCGCGCGAAGGGCATAGACGCGATGCCAGTGCGGGCGCAACTCGTCCAGGGCGAGTTCGATCAGTTGTGGAAGGATTGCGGTGGAGCGAAATGCCTTCAGCAACCTAGCTGCAAGGCTACTGATAGATGGTGGCGCGTGATAGACAAGCTGCAAAATATCATGCGCCGCAGCATCACGATTCTGCCATCCGAAAATTGGTGTTGTTGGGGACAAGAGAGAAGCACTTCAGGCGTGCTGTTCCCTAATGGTTGCCGAGGTTATTTCAGTTTAGCCAGGGTATCACATTCTGTCAATCTAAGCTCGTGCCTGTAGAGCGGCGGAAGTATCTTCCCGCATCGTGACTCAGACGCGCGGGAAGGCCAACCGCTGCTGCATGATCACCTGGCGCGCTTCTCCAACACTGCTGGCGAAGAACAGGTGGTCACAAATGCCCTTGCCGACCAAACGTGCCAGCGCCGACGCCAACTCCATACCCATTTCATCCGAAGCCACAAGCACGATGATGCCCAGGTTGCCGGGCAGGGCGCTGATGATGCGCTGCAACTGTGCGGCCTGTGCCGGTAGTTCATTCTGCATACTGGTGACGAACAGATCAACACGCCCCGCGACGGTACGAGCGCCTTCCAGGGCTATGCGCACGGTGTTCGAGAATTCGTCCCACGCCCAGTTGTCATTCAATTGAATGCAGATAATGCCACGATCCGATGAGTCCCACGAAAGTTCTATCGACATTACGACCTCACTGTGTGTACCATTCACTCAATGTAAAATTGAGGCACACACATAACAATACACTAAAATTATGTTATGTTGATAAAGATTTCGTTTTTTAGGTTGTGAAAAGCGTAAATTAGCCGAGAAAACGCTATTCGTCATAGCATTTAGAAAGCGTAAATAATGTTTTATCCCCCGATTCGTGCCAGCGCCTCGCGTGCCCGCTGATTATCCGAATCGCGTTCCAGCACGCGCTCATACCACGCCCGTGCGCGCACGAAGTCCCCGCCCGACGCAAATGTGTCACCTGCCAGCAGCCATACATTCAGGTTGGGGTTAGGGTTATCGGGCGACATGAACAACGCCGTTTCATAAGCATACGCGCCCAGCAGCGGCTGGTTCTGCTCCTCCCCGCTGCGGAACTGCCCCCACGTATAGAGTTCCGACTGCATCGCGACGGGGTCGGGCAGCAGCGCGAAGACCTGTGCCGCTTCCTCTGTGCGCCCCGTCCATACATAGGCCAGCCCCAGCCCCTTGAGTGATGCCGGGTTCTGCTGCTCAATCGTCGCTGCCGTCTCCAGCAAGGGCACGGCTTCCGCGAACTGCTCGGCCTCGACCAGCAGATTGCCCAAGCGGCGGTTCGCGCTGGGGTCGCTGGCGTCTACCGTCAGCGCCAGTCGGTACTGTTCCTGCGCCAGCCGTCGCAGTTCCGCGCGCTGCTCGTCGTCCAGATCAGGCGCGATGAACGAGTCGGCACGGGTTTCGTAGAGCGCGCCCTGATTGGTGTACCAGATCGCCCGCAGTTGGCGGTTATAAGCGACAACCACGCCGAGCGCGACCAGCAGCGCCGCCGCGCCGACTACGATGGGCAGGCGGTACGAGCGCTTGGGCAGCGGCACGTTGCGCTTCTCGTACTCCTGGTCGATGCGCCGCAGCGCGCGCGCCCCGGACGCCACCGCCAGCGCCATGCCGAAGAACAGCGCGGGCATCACCCAGGGACTTTCCGTATACTGCCGCGCGTCGGTCAGGCCGTGCAGCAGCGTGGCTGTGACGCCCATCCACGAGCCGTAGAACAGCGCGCCCGGCTGCGCGACGATCATCACCCGCGCGGTGTAAATGTAGAACATCAGGATGATCAGCAGGAAGGCGATGATGCCCAGCAGTCCTTGCCCCAGCCAGACGGCCAGCAGCAGGTTGTGCGTGTACGTCAGGAACGGCACGAAGATCAGCAGGCTGAAGCGCGAATAGATCATCGCGAAAGTATCGCCCAGGCCAATGCCCGTGAAGGCGTAGTCACGCGCCAGGAACAGGCTGTTGCGGTACAGCTCCAGGCGGCTTTCCGCTGTGCCCAGCGTGGAGGCCAGCGCCGGGATGCGCGGCGCGACCACGATCACGGCTATCAGGATGCCGACGCCGACCAGCGCGAAGAAGGCCGAGAGGATCATGGCCTGTCGCCGTGTCGAACGCTTGAGGAACGAGATCACGATGCCCAGCGCCACCGCCCCGGCGACGCCCACATAAGCCCCGCGCGAGAACGTCAGCAGCAGCGCGTAGAGCATCGCCAGCGCGCAGCCCGCCCAGAACGCCCGCATCAGCCACCCGCGCGAGACGATCAGCGCGGCGACCGCGATCGGCAGCATGACTTCCAACAGTGTCGCGGCGGCATTTGGGTGGATATACAGCCAGCCCAGGTTCGGGCCTAACGTCGTCAGGTTGCCCAGGCGCTCGATGATGCCCGGCGTTTCGGGGTAATCCTGGTAGCCGAACTGCGTGATGAAATAACCCGTGAAGGCCACCCCGGCCAGCAGCCCCAGCCCGGCGATGGTGCGCGAGAGCGGGCGCGGGCGGGCGGCGTAACTGAGCAGCAGGTACAGGATCACGCTGGCGATGATCGCCATCATCGGTTGGCGGCTGAGCGCCGGGTCGTAGGATGCACGCAGGCTGAGTGCTGCCGAGAGCGCGAACAGCAGCATACAGACATTGAGCGTGATCAGGACTGGGGAAAACCGTCGGAAGCGCATGGCAGACTCCGTGTGGCTGATCGTACTATCATATCCCGAGACTGTTCATCAGCATTCGGGCTTCCTCGGTTAATCCATCTATGAAAGTGCCGCTTAACGCAATCCGATCTAACATCGGAATATCACCCTCTGTCAACAGCCCCTGCTCAAACATGGACAAGGCGACACCAATCGAACTGACGCGCCGCAGCCCAATCGCGGCGGTATAGCCCAGCCGTGCCAGCCGCAGATCGCCCTGCCAGCCCGCGCTGCGCAGCCCGCCAGCGTAATGCTCAAAGATGCGTTGGTCGAGTTCGGGGAGCGGCAGGGTGGGCAGTTCATCGAATACCAGCCCGACCCACAGCAGAGCAACCAATTCTACGCCCACCGGGCCAATCCCGCCAAACGCCCAATCAACCGCCACCGTCTGAGCGGGATCAGACCGTATCAGCAGATTGTGACGAAAGGCGTCGAGGTGGCACAGCGTTTGCGGCAGGCGTTCCAGCACGGCCAGAAAGCGCTCACGCTCCGCCCACAGGTCAAGAATCGCGGCGAGGCTGCCATCGGGCAGGAGGCGCTGAATCAAGGGATGCTGCGGCAGGGCGGCGTGTCGCGCGACCCATGCGCCGAAGCGCGCGTGATCGTGGCGAATCCACTGGACGCTCAGCCAGGGCCAGTCCGGCAGCGCGTTGTCGGCCAGGTACGCGCCGCTGAACCCGCCCAGATGACGCGCGACCAGCTCATAGTGCTCCAGCGTCCAGCGCGCGGGGCTGGCATCCGCGACATGCTCCAGCCACAACCAGCAGGCTTCCGGGTGTTCAACCACGCCCAGGCAGCGCGGCGCGACCAGCGAGCCGGCGAGCTGCGCCAACCAACCGGACTGGTAGGCGTGTGCCTCGCGTTTCCAGTAACGGCTGTCGGTCATGCTCTGCCCGTCTACGCTGTACAGTACCTTCAGAATCAGCGACCACGCCAGGGTTTTGCCCTGTGCGTGCGCCTCGCCGTCAAAGCGGTAGGTGATCGTCGTGAACGTGCCGCCGCCGCTGCCCGCCTGAAGCGGGGCGAATCGCCAGCCGTTCAGTGCTGTGCCGGGGATGTTCAGGGCGCGCTGCACGAGCGGCGTCAGGTCAGCAGCGCTGAGGGCCGCCAGGCGCTGCCGGGTGACATCCGAACGGCTTTGACGGTCCATAACACGCCCTCACGCTCACGCTGCAAACATCCATCCCTCAGTATCATTCTAGCCAGCAGCAGAACACGCGGCAAGCTGACGAGGGTACTCGTTTTGTGGCAGCAGCGGGCGGATAACCAGCGCAAGTGCCTAATCCCCCTACAACTGACAGGTTTTCGTAGGGGAGGATTAGCCCGTCAGGGCGTATATCCTCCCAGTGACTTGAAATGCACTCCGCTGCGTCTCTACCCCAATCGCTCGCCTAATATCCCAAGCCACATTATAGTTGTAGACATATCCAACGTTGCAGCAGCGAGGGATTCCCCATGAGCGGTCGCCGCAATATCGATGTGATGATCAGCAGCACCAGCAAAGACCTGCCCGACCACCGCAAGCAGGCCGAGGATGCCGTGTCGCGCGCATTGATGTCGGCATGGACGATGGAACACCTGACGGCCACGCTGGGCGATGCCATCAGCGTCTCGCTCGAGCTGGTCGATAAGTCCGAGATTTACATCGG
>JAEUQX010000071.1 GCA_016788625.1 Anaerolineae bacterium | reverse complement strand
TTGCCGGGCGTGAGCAGCAGCGTGAAGCGCACACTGCCGCCCCGACGACTGGCGGGCAGCGACCAGACCTTGCCAAAGTACGGCACGACGGCCCGCGCCTGCGCGGAAGTGACCACCTGTAACTGGGCGTACCCGCTGCTGTCGGTGAAGGCCTGCGCGATGACGCGGTTGGTTCCGACTTCCACCACCCGCACCGAAATGCCCGACACGCCTTCTGCCGGGTCAACGGCGCGGTTGCCGTTCTCGTCGTAGGCGATGACAATGGAAACGGTCACCAGCGCGGGAGGAACGGGGGTCGTGGTCGGCTGCACCGTCGGCGGCGCACCGACCAGTTCTACGCCTGCGGCTGGCATCGGCTGAGGCGTCGGCGTGGAAGTCTCTCTTGGCGGCGGGATGATGAGGGTGTTGGCTGTCCCGCGAAACACCTGCACCGCATCCAGCGCCAGCACATAGCCCTCGCTCTGCGGGTTGCGCCGCTGCGCGCTGCGCAGTTCCAGCGTGTGCGTCCCACGCCCGACGGTGTAGACCCGTGTGCCGGGAAACGTCAGTTCCGGCGCAAACGCATCCACCGTGTCGATGACCACGCCATCCACCACCACCTGAAAGATGCCCATGTTGCGGGCAGCGACGTAGCGGATCCGCAGTCCTTCGCCTTCAAAGGTGAAGCTGGCGTAGCTCTGCACATTTTCGCTGCGGTGATACTGTCCCCGGCTGGCATGGACGTGCAGGCGCGGCTGCCAGGGTGTGCTGTAGCGGACAGCGGGGTTGTCCGACTCGAAGCTGTACCAGCCTTCATACGGCGGCGGTTCGTAAGTCGCATCCGGGAGCGGCTCGACGGGCTGCGGCGGTGCAGGCAGCAGGATCGTGCCGAAGGGAAAGTCCGTTGCTGTGGGCGGCACATACACACCCGGCATGACCGCGCTGATGTCCAGCACCCGCGTCACGAGTGTCGGCGTGAGCGTCGGGGTGAAGGTCGCGGTTGCCGTCGCGGTATGGGTCAGGGTGAACGTAGCCGTCGCGCTGGGCGTCGGGGTTGCTGACGGCGTGCGGGTTGGCGTATCCGAGGGAGTCAGCGAGGGCAGCACCATCCGCGTGGGCAGCGCTGCCGCTGACTGGTCGGGCTGTTCCGACAACAGGTAAAAGACTGTGCCCCACATCACCAGGCACAGCACTGCCAGTATCCACAAGAAACGCCGCATTCGTCCACCTCCGTCTCTCACTGAGACTCAGCGTAACAAATGCGGCGCCTCCAACCTGTGCACGATTACAGTTCTGACTTGGTAGTTGTGCGTCCAGCCGGGGTCAATTTGCCGTCAATCTACTTTGACGAGGTTGTGACAGAGAATGGACTGCTCATGAATGATGTTGGCAGTTTGACCAGTCTGGTCAGAATGGTCAGTTCTGTGAACACAGCCATGACTTTCTGTGGGCGCCGGTAGCTGCGCGTGATGTGCTAAAGGCACTCCTATTCCTGGAGACAGGTGAAACCTTCCGCAGCAGCACGATGAATCAGATGTTCATTCGTCCTGGCACCGAATCGCTGGCGCAGTTTTTGTCGTACCCAATAAACCCGTCGGAGCGTGATTCCCAATTCGCGCGCGATCTGCGCAGCGTGAATACCCTGTGCAAGAAGATTGAGAACTAGCCGCGCTTCCGTGTCAAGATGTCCATCCGGTTGTAAGGTGTGCAGCGCCACCAGGTATTCCGCATTGGCGGTGGGTGACAGATATGGACGATCCCTGAGCACCGTGTCCAATGCGTTGATCAGGCAGTCCTTGAGGTCATCGCTTTTGTATAGATAAGCATTGACACCAGTGATGAACAAATCACGGATGAGCATTCCTTCGGCGAGCGCGCCCATCACCACCAGCTTCGTGCCGGACGCGCAGGCGCGTAGGCGCTCGATGGCAGTCAGAATGTCCATACCGTGAAACCACTCATTCAGCAGCACAACATCTGGCTGCTGTGAGGCGACAGTTGCCAGCAATTCATCAATACTGCGAGCGCTGCCTACAACCCGATAGCGCGAATCCGAAGTAATCACGATCTGTGCGCCGAGAATGGTCAAGTCCACATCATCGCCAATGACCACTGTATGTGACATACGCGTCCCTCCCTTACATGGTCGCTTACAGCATCACCATAGCACATCAAATGGGCATGAAGACAGCAATCATTGCCAGGGAGTATGCAATTCTTCTCTCAGATACACTGTACTTTTACATCAGTCTGGAGCGTCCGCTCAGTCATCCAGCAGCCCTTGTCGCCGCGCGGCATCTACGATGTTGTCAGTTGTTTGAATATTGAGGATGTCACGTATCTTGGCTTTGGCTCGATACACAGAACGGATCGAGGTGTTTAGCGTGGCGGCGATCTGTCCGACCGTAAGATCTTGCGCTGTCATCTGTAGAACCTGGGTGTCATATGCCGTCAGGTCTCCCGATGCAACATATGGGCTGACGGTCGCCAGACGTTCCGCAGCTCTGGGCGAGAGGTAGGCGAGATCGCGGCACACCGTGCTCACGCTGACGTTGAGGCTGTGTTCCAGATCATCACCCTTATGAATGAACCCCAGGGCGCCATTTTGAATCACCTTTTGAATGCGCGCTACGCTCAGTTGTTGGCTCATCACCACAATGCGCAGCCGTGGGATAACGGACTTGAGGTGGCGCAGCAACTCAACCAGTTCACTTTGCATGTAGCGAGCGTCGTCGAGGTACAAGACATCGTATTGAGCCAATTCGGCTAATTCGGGTAGATCGTCCCGTGCCGCGACACGGCTTCGTGGCAGGAGTGTGCGCTCAAGTACGGCCTGAATCCCATTTCGCAAGACAGCATTGGTATCCACAACAATGATCTGTATGCACGTCATGATTTCAACCTCTCTGCAATGCCGCAATGAATAACGAACATAAGTTCTGTTTCGGCTAAACAGTATATTACAGTTTTCCAACTAATGTAAAGTCAGTAGACGTTTTGGTTTGGGTCGAAGCTGGTTAAGTTTCCGTCGCTGACGGTGTTGTGACACGATGCCAGCATAGGATGCACAATTTGCCTCTCCAATTCAGCGAAATTGCCTCGCTCCGTGTCAAACTGAGCCAGCCTTCTGCGGTCTTTCCGTCTATGCTTCATAAACGAACAAGTTTTCTATCACGAGGCCGGCATTGTGACGTCTAAAATGCAATACAGTAGTCTACTTCTTCCTGTACAACAAGCATCCATCGCTATGGTCTTGTCCAGGCGAGAGTATCAGCGGCAGGTGAACATGCGGCGGGTACGTCTCATGCGGGTTGTCGCAGCAATGATCGGACATTCCTCCGATCACAAGGGTCACAGATCATGATTGAGCATCCAGCAAGCCAGCCAGATGGAGCAAGCCCAGCGGTACAGTCAGGCGAGGGACTCGAGATGCTGAAGCGCATCTTTGCGACAGCGGCGATTCTGGCAAAGGGGGCGTCGAGACAAACTCTAGTGCCTTGTTTGACACAAGATATTCAATCTGATTTACCCTATTTGCAGTCACGAGTTGATCCAACGGAAATGGAAGCATCATGAGAAGGAAGAAACGTTCAGCCTGTGCCATTCCCACAGCCGGATGGGCAATCTACCTGCGCACCAGCAGCGATGAGAACCAGAAACCGGAGATGTCGCGGGCGCGTCAGCGTTTTGCTATCCAGAATAATGTGCTCAAGCGCTCTGAGATGCCCGTCTACGGGGAATATGTTGACGTACTGACAGGCACAACACCGCATCGTGAGGCTTACCAACGCTTACTGGACGATGCGCGATCCGGTAAGTTTTCCCATGTCATTGTTGAGCGGGCTGATCGCTTTGGACGCAATGATACCGAAGCACTGCGCGCAATTGATGAACTTCATGAATTCGGGGTAGCGGTACGCTTCGCTAATCAGCCTGATCTCGACCCCATGGACCCGGATGACCGTGTGATTGTGACTCTTTCCTTTACACTCGCGCGTCGTGAATCGGCTCTTTTAGGAATACGTGTCAGAGGCGGCATACTGGCAAAACTCCAACAAGGGGGTTTTGCTAATGGAGCACCCGATGGCTATATCAATGTAAATGCGCGCACCACGCAGGATGTGAAAGAACTACAGGGGCGCGTTGCCCATTGGATTGAACTTGACCCTGAACGCGCACCCATCTGGCGAACTGCCTGGGATTTACTGCTGGAAGATCGACTCACCCTCGACCAAATTGCAGAGACGCTCCACACGAAAGGATATCGTCACCGCACAGGTCGTCCTTTTGTAGAAGTATCTGCCGCTGGCAAGCGTAAACACAACATCAGCACACTTTCCAATATCTTTCATAACTGGACGTATGCGGGTTGGGTTGTGAGTTTGAAGAACAACATCCTTCCCAAAACAATACGTGGAAATTGGGAGCCGCTGGTTACAACAGAAGAATTTGAGCGAGGGCTAGAAATCCTTGCCCGACGTAGCCAAAATCGTCATGCGCGTCGCAAACAAGACTATTTCCTCAAGGGAATGATTTTTTACAGTGCTAGCGAGGGCAGCAGCTTCGTTCGGCTGACAGGATCCACCTCCAATGCAGGGCGCACCAATGGCGGTACGCCTTATTACCGGGTGGCAGGTGCGGGGGGTGTCAGCTTCCTGTGCCGTGATGTCGATAAACAAATCCCGGTCGAACTCATGCGAATTCAGCTTGATCCTGAATTGATTCCATTGATTCAGGCAAGCTATACACATGAGATCGCTCAGAAATTTGGGCACCTGAAACCTGATGAGAAGTTCCAGTTTGAAGCTGCGTTGAAAGCGATTGACGAAGAAGAAGCACGGATGGCACGCTTATTCGCTTCGGGGAAAATCACCGATGCTGTTTGGGACAACCTATGGGCAGAGTGGCAGGATCGACGATCCAAACTGCGCCAGAGTCTCGAAACCGTCCAGCAGGAGCAGGAGTTTCACATCAGCAATTTGGATACGGCGCTTGGAATTATCGCAAAAATCGGAGTGCTGTATAATAGCTTGGAACGTAGCGACCAGAAAGAACTTCTGCGTCAAATCGTCGAACGAGTTGTCGTGAACGCACAGGGAATCGTAAAGTTGGAGTTGCGGACTCCATTCGCATATCTCAAGGATTTGACCGACGAGATATGCGGTGTGAACCGCCGCGAAGGGTTCAGACCACAAATGAAAATCGGCGGAGACATTTCCGCCGACTTTCATCCAGAATGTTCGAACTGGCTCCAAGTGAGCTGGGGAGGTAGGATTCGAACCTACGAATGCCGGATCCAAAGTCCGGAGCCTTGCCGCTTGGCGACTCCCCACTATTGATAGGCATTATAGCAAAATCTGCGCGGCGGACAAAGACTCAGTTCAAAGCGCCGTCGCCCAG
>JAEUQX010000039.1 GCA_016788625.1 Anaerolineae bacterium | reverse complement strand
TCAGCTTCGCAGACGGGTGCTGAATCTCGCCGCGAATCTGCCAGTGCGACCATCCCATCTGCCAATAGGCGAGCGCATCCTGATTATACGTCCCGATCACCTGGGTGATGTGCTCCTGACCACTCCTGCTATTGTGGCACTACGTGCCGCGCTGCCGGATGCGGAGATTCACGCGCTGGTTGGCCCGTGGTCTGCCGAGGTCATCGCCAGTTATCCCGAGGTGGATCTCGCTTTGACGGTGCCGTTCCCCGGCTTCAGTCGCAGCCCGAAGAAGAGCTGGCGCTCGCCCTATGAACTGGCACTGAATACCGCGCGCCACCTGAGGCGCATCGGTTATAGCAGTGTCGTGATTATGCGGCCTGATCACTGGTGGGGCGCGTTGGTCGCCCATCTGGCGGGCATCCCGCAGCGCATCGGTTTCGATCTTCCGGAGGTGACGCCGTTCCTCACGCAGACACACCCTCTGCGCCCACAGCATGTCGTGCTGCAAAACTTGCAGCTCATCGAGCAGTGGACGGGCAAGCTGGCCGCAGCAGCCCAACGCTATTATTTTCCGGTCGATCCGCTTGATCAGGTCTACATTGATGGCTACCTTGAGGAGTGGGGTATTGCGGCGGGTCAGCCTGTGCTGTGCATCCACCCCGGCACAGGGACATGGGTCAAACACTGGCCGGAGGAACGCTGGTCAGATGTGGCTGATACGCTCGGTGAGCAACTCAACCTGCCCGTCGTTTTCACAGGCAGTAACACCGAACTGCCGTTGGTACGCCGCATTGTAGACCGCATGAAGCAGCCATCCATTGTGATGGCGGGCGATACACGTGTCGGCCAACTGGCAGCCTTGTTCAAGCGTGCGCGCGTTGTGCTGGGGCCAGACAGCGGGCCGCTGCATCTGGCGGTGGCTGTTGGCGCACCGACGGTCACGCTGTTTGGTCCCGCAGACCCGATTGAGTTCGGGCCTTGGGGTTCGCCAAACCGTCACCTGGTTTTGACCAGTGGAATCGCCTGCCGCCCGTGCCGCGTGCTGGATTGGGGAGCGGACGACCCGGCTTATCATCCCTGCCTGCGCGATATCACCGTCGCGCGCGTTCTGGAGGCCGCCCGCCGCGCTGCCAACAGTGGCTAGTCCGGGATGACGACCTTATCCAGCCCTTCTTCCGGCGGTGGATACTGCGGGTTCATCGCTTCGAGCGTTTCGACGATGATGTTAGCAATCAGCCAATCGCGGTACCACTTGCTGTTCGCGGGAATGATGTACCAGGGCGCGTAATCCGTGTTGCATTTTGCGATGGCGTCTTCATAGGCCGCCATGTAGTCGTCCCAGCGTTCGCGCACGGGTAGATCGCCCAGCGAGAATTTCCACAGTTTTTCAGGTGTATCCAGGCGATCCTGCAGGCGCTTCTTCTGCTCATCCTTGCTAATGTGCAGGTAGAACTTGATGATGCGCGTGCCATTCTCGGCCAGCAGCTTCTCAAAGGCGTTGATGTGGTCATAGCGTTTCTGCCAGACTTCCGGCGGGACGATATTGTTGACTCGCACGACCAGCACATCCTCATAGTGACTGCGGTTGAAGATGCCGATGTAGCCCTTCGGCGGCGTCTCCTCGTGGACGCGCCACAGGAAGTCGTGAGAGAGTTCTTCCGGCGTTGGCGCTTTGAAGGCCGCGACGCGCACCCCTTGCGGGTTGATACCCTCGAAGACTTTCTTGATTACCCCGTCTTTGCCGCCCGTGTCCATTGCCTGCAAGACGATCAGCAGCGACTGCTTGCCCTCAGCGAAGAGCCGTTCTTGCAGCGACTGCATTTTCTCTTGCAGTTCAGCCGTCTCTGCTTTGGCCTTGTCTTTGTCGAGTTTGCCTTTGTCCTCCGGGTCGTAATTTTTCAACTTTACTTTACTGCCCGGTTTCGGAGCATATTTGCTGGCCACCATGACATTAACCTTTCTTTGCATCAATATTCATTTTCGGACTCACTGCGCGGCGCAACCAAGACGGTTTCTTCGTTGCGATATGTGACCATCCCTGTCGCTGCGCCCTTGATCTTTTTCACGTACATGCAGCGTGTGACATCCACTGGTACTTTGGCATCCGCACGGCTGGCGCTGTAGTATGCGGCAATGGATGCCGCCTGCTGAATGATCGTATCTGGTATCTTGCGCCCATCCGATTTGATGACGACATGTGCGCCCGGGACACCGCGTGCGTGCAGCCAAACATCCTGCCCGCCGCCCTTGCCAAACGTGACCAGTTCATTCTGGCGGCTGTTGCGCCCGACCCAAATCACATAGCCATCGCGTGTGGCAATCTTCAGCGGCGCGCTCTGTCCGCTGCCTGCGATACGCTTGGTTGTCTGCCCACGCCAGTAGCCTTTGGCTTGCAGGTTCTGCTGCACTTCGTCAATCTCCGGCCAGCTCATCGCGAATTCCAGGTCGGTGACGAGCTGTGCCAGCCAGTCCAGCTCATTGCGGGTCTCTTCGACCAGCCCTGGCACATCGTCCAGTGCGCGTTTGGCTTTGTCGTAGCGCGCAAAGTACGCTTGGGCATTCTCCAGCGCGGTAAGGGCGGGGTCGAGCCGGATGACCAGTTCGGGCTGATCGAGATCATACTGTGCTTTAAGCTCGGTTTGTCCCGGTTGTATCTGGAACTGATAGGCCAGGATTAATTCGCCGCTCTGCCGCAGTACTTCGCGGTCACTCTCATCGGTCAATGACTTTTCCAGGGAGGCCAGCTTGCCCCGGAGTCGACCACTGGCTTCCTCGATGGCTGCGCGCACTGGGACTTTTGCGGCGTTGTAGGCGTCTTCTCCGACGGGCGCGCCATAGTAGGCAGCCAGTGCTTCACTCACTGTTTCGACAGGATGCCACCCGGCTATGTGTTGCAGCGGATACACGCTGAAAGCCTCGATGCCGCTTTCGCCCTCAACCAGTCCGGGCTGCCAGCGGCGCTGCCGCAGCGGCTCGAATAGTTCCCGTGCTGCGTCAAACAGGCGCTCTGGGTTGGCATCGCTCGCCTTCTGCGTCACATCCGCCCCGGAGCGAAACACGATTTCTTTAGCGAGCAGGGGGCTTACACCCAGAATGCGTGCGGAGAGCACCTGCTGCGTCTTCTTCTTTGGATCGTCGTTCTGCTCGAAGATGCCGAGCATCTCTTCAGGGTTCAGGCGCAGCGGGTCGTGCTTGCCGATTTGCGCGGGCGGAAGTTTGTACTCGTGGGCGGGCAGGCTCAGGCGGTAGCGGTTCTCCTCTGGTCCCACGCGGCGCATACAGTCGAGGATGATGTTGTTTTGCAGCAGTAGAATGTTGCTGCGCCGCTCCATCGGCTCGATGACGATGGTTACAGCCCCCTCCGGTCCCTGCACATCAATCTGAATGATGCGCTCCCAGGGTGGCTGGCTGACGTGCTGTACAATGCCCCCCTCGACGTAACGCCGGAAGAGCAGTCCCAACTGTGTCGGCTTGACCAGTCCTCGCCGCAGTTTGTCACCCACCAAATGCACGCGCGGACGCTGCGTGTCGGCGCTCAGATACAGGTAGCGCCGCTCGCGTTGGGCGTATATCTCCATACCTAAACCGCTGGCATCTACATCCAGCACATCTTGTATGCGCCCGCCGACCAGCACATCGAGGAATTCATCGACCAGCGCGGAGAGCGTGAAGGCATCCAGGTACATGGCTAATTCGCATCCGGTGACATCAAATAAGCGATGATGTCGCCCAGCTCGGAGTCGGTCAGGCGCTCCGGGTAATTCTGTGGCATCACCGGATTATAGCCTTCGACGACAAATACTGCCGGACTGATGATCGATTCGTAAATGTATTCCTCAGCAGGCAGCGTTGGTTTACGGCTGGCTGCGCGCTCGGCCACGCCCACGAAGGGTGGTGCGATGTTCTGGTTGGCCGCACCCAGGCGGTGGCAGACCGTGCAGCCGTACTGCTCGACCAGTGCCGCGCCGCGCTGCGTGTCTCCCTTTTCCATGAGCTGCATGATCTGCTCTGGGCTGTGGCTGCTGCCCTGTGCCTGTTGTGCCGCATCACCCTGGCTGGAAGCGATGAATTCCAGCACAAATACGATGGTGATCACGACAAGCAGTGATACTACAAGGTATACCGGCCAGCGATTTGCTAAGCGAGTTGTCATGGGTGTACCCCCCTGGTCAGCTGACTAGTCCACTAGGACTGGTCATTCTGCCGATGACTTTCCCCCACCTGCCGGGTCTGGCGGTTCGGGATTGATCCTATACTAAGGCTGAAATCAGTAAACGCACTTTGCTGTAAAGCGCCTGTTGCCTGCGTTTTCACCTTGCCACTGGAGCCAGTATGCTGCCCAAAGTCCTGATTCTGGAAGATGATCGCCAGCTTAACCGACTGCTGCGTAAGGGTTTTGAGACCGTCAATCTCACTGTGGTTCAGGCATATTCACTTGCTGAAGCATACAGTGCCCTGGAGCGCGAGAACATTGCCATCATCGTCACCGACCTCGGCCTGCCCGATGGTGACGGAACTGAACTCATCGATCGTGTGAAAACCCGGTCTGGTGGAAATTGTCCCAAAATCATCGTCATGACCGGACGTGACATCAACCAGAACAGCTACAAAGGGCATGATATCCTGCAGAAACCGGTCAATGTGACGGAATTGATCCGCTTAGCAATTCAGGTGCGCTACGGACGCAGAATCTGAACTACAGCACGATACGGTCAATCATCATCGCCATGAACAGAAACGCCAGGTAAGCGGTAGAGTACTTATACATGACCCTGGCTGTAGCCCCATCCGCTTTTTGCAGCAGCTTGACTGCCATCCAGATCATCCCCAGCCCAAGCGCCACCGCCGCTACGAAGTAGATTACACCCAGGAACTGGAAGATGAGCGGGATGAGCGTGATCAGGAAAAGCTGAACCGAATACAACACAATCTGTGTGCGGGTGGCACTCTCGCCACGCGCAACGGGCATCATCGGCACGTTGGCGAGCGCGTAATCCTTATTGACCAGCAGCGCTAAGGCCCAACTGTGCGGTGGCGTCCAGTAAAAGACTATCGCGAACAGGATGAAGGCCTGGAAGGAGAGCGTTCCCGTCACAGCCGACCATCCGACCAGAACGGGCACAGCGCCCGCGCCGCCGCCGATCAGAATATTGACGACGGTATTGCGTTTGAGGATGAGCGTGTACAGGATAACATAGTACAGCCCACCGAACAGCCCCAACAGTGCCGTCAGCCAGTTGACCCACATCCCGAGAATCAGCACCGACCAGGCTACCAATCCCAGCCCGAAGAGCAGGGCATTCACCGGGGCAATCCGTCCCGACGGAATCGGCCTGCGAGCGGTGCGCGACATTTTGGCGTCCAGGTCACGGTCAATGTACTGGTTGATTGCGCTCGCGCCAGCGGCAGCCAGTGACCCGCCGATGATCGTTGGAATCAGCACGTTCAAGCCGGGAACGCCATCTGCTGCGATGACCATCGCCGTCACAGTTGTGAACAGCAGCAGGGTGACAATGCGCAACTTAGCGAGTTCCAGGTATGTTTTCAGGAGTCGCGAAAGATTTAACTCAGTGCTTCGGAGCGTGGTTTCCATATCGCCTCAACTGATCCCTCGCGGCTGTTCATCCATTCAACTGCCGATAAGACCACCAATACGGCCCAGGCGGATGCTGCCAGACCGACATGCGCTGCCCCCCAGATCGGCGCCGCGCCAGTCACAACGAATAATGCCCCGACCGCCGACTGCGTCAGATAGGTAAGCAGGGCGATGACCGCCAGCAGACGCACACGCGGGTTGCGGCGATCTCGGTAGACGAAGTAAACGAGCAGGCACAGCGCGATGCCAAAGGCCAGCACCGCAAATCGGTGGGTCATATGGATGACGGCCAACTGCCCCTGATTAGTAGGTATGATTTCACCGTTGCATAGCGGCCAATCGATGCAGGCCAGCGTCGCCCCGCTGCCGCGCACTAGCGCGCCTGTCAGGATGATCACCAGCGACAGCGCAGCGGTGACGTAGGCCAGGCTGGTAACGCGGTCTGCTTTGTAGTGTTCCAGCGGTTGGTAGGTCGCGAAGACGGCGGCCAGCAGCAGCGAACCCAGTAGCAGCATGGCTGTGCCCAGGTGCAGCGTGACCATCGTCGGCGGCAGGTCGAATACCACGACGATGGCGCCGAGCGTGCTCTGCAACGCAAACAGCAGAGCGGCGATGATAGTGGTGCCCAGTACCACGCGGTTACGTGCGCGGTACGCACGGATGGCGACAACCAGCGTGGCGATGCCTAATAGGCCAATCAGGATGGCGAAGAGGCGGTGCAGCCACTCAATCCAGGCGGTTAAGTTGTCCAGCGGCGGGATGACCGTTCCGTTGCACAGCGGCCAGTGATTGCCGCAGCCAAGCCCGGAGTCCGTCACGCGGACGACCGCTCCAAAGACAATCAGTCCCAGCGTCAACAGCGCTGTCACGATGGCGAGACGGGTAAACAAAGGTGATTTCTTGGCGAAATTCTGCATACCAATACAACCTCAACCTGGTTGTCATTGCGAAGAAGCAAAACAACCCAACATGTGCTGAAGAAAACTTCAGGTAGCAATGGAGATCAACATGACAAGCCCTGCCCATGTCCTGTTAACGCCAGCACACGCGCGCATAGGGTGGGCGGCCTGCCCGGTCTCACTCTGTCGCTGGCGTGGTCGCAGGAGCTGCGGTCTTCGAACGAGACGCGCTAACCTTCTTGACCTGCCAGTTCAGGAACCACATCAGTGCGGCGATGGTCACGGCGATGCCGATCAGATTGAAAAGCACAAAACCGACCATCAGAAAAAGCTGCTCCGCTTTCCAGGGCGTCATGTCGAGCGCAGACGCATCGGGGTCATCCGTCTGGCGGATGAGGCCAGGGATTACCGTTGCGTTGCCTGTGGAGGCCAACTGCGAGGTAAGGCCACCACCAATGATCAGGATCGCTACTACTGCCAAAACAATCAAGACTCGTTTCACTGGAGGCCTCCCATTAATGTGGCTTAATGCGCGCGGATTGTACTATTCCTCACAACCCGCTGCAAGACTGCTGCCGAATCAATCGTTATCGTCGGACGTATCTACCTGAGGCGTGTTCTGCTGTTCCTGCATATCATCGTTCACCGCGTCGGATTCTTCGCTGGCGAGATCGGCAATCCGGGCCGCGCGGTCGTAGGGTTCTTTGCTGTACTCCACATCGTGTTCCATAAAGGAGTCACGGCCGTCCGGCGACACTGATGTGAGGGGTAGGGTGAATGTGAAGGTCGTCCCCTTGCCAAGTTCGCTCTCGAACCAGATGCGCCCGCGATGTTTGTTGATCACCCCTTGTGTGATCGCTAATCCCAATCCACTGCCTTCAATCCGCATCGAGACTCCCTGACGCGCGCGAAAGAAGCGTTCGAAGATATGCTCCTGGTCTTCGCGAGAGATGCCGATGCCGGTGTCCTGTACGCTGACCTGCACCGTGTCACTGCGGGAAATGACCGAGATAAAGATGCTGCCCGCATCACGGTTATACTTGATCGCATTGCTCAAGAGGTTATCCATCACCTGTCCCAACCGCCGCGCATCTGCTCGTAGTGTGCCGATGCGCTCATCGCACACGACATCAATCGTGATCGAGCGCTGTGAGGCCGCCTCCTGCAGCAGGTCAACGGCTTCTTCGATCACGGCACGCAGGTCAACTTCCTCCAGGTCAAGCGGACGACCTGCGTCCACCCAGGAAATATCCAGCAGACGAGCGACGAGATGCTCCATGCGCTTCAACCCGGTCAACGCGCGTTCTGCGAACTGCTCCTGTTTCTCATTGAGCGGCCCAAGCTGCTGCACCATCTCGATGCAGCCGCGCACCGAGTTGATCGGCGTCTTCAGGTCATGAGCAACGGTATTTAACCACTCTGCGTTCTGATCGCTGTAAATCATAAAGCCTCGTTGGGGGCGCAAAGCAACGCAGGCAGGCTGTTTAGCGCATGAGCGATGCGTGTGCCGTGCCACGTCAAAAGTGAACCATCCACCAGTTTGATCTGCCCACTGCGCGCAGCGGGGATATTCAGTTTAGCAAATAATGCGATGTGTGTCTCGTCAAATGCAAATGGTTCGCTGGGCAGCAGCACCATATCAGGCTGTGCGGCTTCGACCTCCTCCCAGGTCACGCGCGGATAACGGGTGTCGCGCCCAACAGCCCGCTCATCATCAGCGGGGTAGGCGGGAGCTGTGCCCAGATCGGCCTCCAACGGGTAGCGCCGTTCACGGTCTGCGAAGACATTGATAGCCCCGCACACGCGCAGCAAGTCGTGGCTGTAGGTGTTGGCATTGAACGTCATGAGCGGGTCGAGCCAAATGGGGACGAAGACGCGACAGGGAGCATCTTCCAGCCTTTTCTCGCTCATACGCCAGACCCAATCGTATGTCTGCTCGATCAGTCGCACGCGCGGTACCATCTCGGTCTGATCGAAGACGTGCATGATATTCCACAGCAGGTTGAATACGTCGGCCACTGTGCGCGGGAATGTCACCCAAACGGGGATGCCCGCCGCTTGCAGTGCCATCACATCCTCTTTGCGGTTTTCTTCCTGGTTGGCGATCACCAGATCAGGGCGTAGCTCCGCGATGCGCGCCACATCCGGGTTTTTCGTCCCACCCACGCGTGGCAGCCGGGCGACACCTTCAGCAGGATAGACGCAGTAGTCCGTGATTCCGACCAGCCGATCTGCCAGATTCAGATCAAAAAGTGATTCGGTCACGCTGGGCACTAACGAAACGACACGCTGCGGCGGCCTGGTCACCGGCGCTTCCATTGAGTAGATGTAGGTCTTTTCGTCCACGACCAACCTTACAACTCTACCAACTGATCACGTTCCGGGCCAACGCTGATCGTCCGTATCGGCGTCTCACATAGCTGGCTGATGCGGTGCACGTAGTCCAGGGTTGCCTGTGGCAGTTCATCTGATCGGCGGGCACGGCTGATGTTGTCTCGCCAACCGGGAAGTGTTTCATAAACGGGCTGCGCGCGTTCGAGTTCCGATACGGTGCTAGGCGGGAAGTCGTGGCGTTTGCCGTCAATCTCATACGCGATGGCGATCTTGAGTTCATTCAGGCCGCTCAGCACATCGAGCTTGGTTAGCACCAGTTCACTGAAGCCGTTGACCTGTGCCGCGTAGCGCAGCACAACCGCGTCCAGCCAGCCGCAGCGGCGCGGACGCCCAGTCGTTGTGCCGAACTCGTCCCAGAAATTCTCACCTGTGCCGCGCAGCCAGTTCGCCAGTTCACCCTCGAGTTCTGTTGGCATGGGGCCAGAACCCACGCGTGTGCTGAAGCACTTGGCAACGCCCACGACCTGATCGACCTGCCGGGGGCCGAAGCCCAACCCGGTCAGCGCGCCGCCCGCCGTTGGCGACGAACTGGTCACGAACGGATAATCACCGTGATCGACATCCAACAGGGTGCCCTGTGCTCCTTCGCATAGCACGCGTGCCCCTGCTTTGAGACGTTCATTCAGATACAGCGTCGTATCGCGCAAGTACGGCTGTAATCGTGCCGCTGCATCCATCGACTCACCGGTTGCCTGGGTTGCATCGAGCGGCTCGGCCCCCTGGGCGATCAGAATCTTGTTGGCCTGTTCAATCGCCCGTTGCAGCGCGTCGCCAAATTCTTCCAGATTCGCCATCTGTCCGGCGCGTATACCATGTCGCGCGGTCTTGTCCATATAGGCGGGGCCGATCCCGCGCAGCGTCGTGCCAATAGCCTGGTCGCCGCGGGCCTTCTCTGCCGCGCCGTCGAGCGCAACATGGGCGGGGGTGATCAGGTGCGCCTTTGTGCTGATGTGTAAGCGTGATGGTGAGATATTCACGCCCATCGCCGCCAGTCGGTCAATCTCTTTGACGAGATTAATCGGGTTGATCACCATGCCATTGCCCAGCACGCAGGTGACATGCGAGTGCAGGATGCCGGACGGGACGAGGTGCAGTTTGACCACTGCGCCGCCCACGACGACGGTGTGCCCGGCATTATCGCCGCCCGCGAAACGCGCGACTACATCCGACTCTGCGGCCAGCCAGTCGGCTACGCGGCCTTTGCCTTCATCGCCCCATTGTGCGCCAACCAATATCGTAGCAGGCACTCGGTTTACTCTCCCTTATGGTCTACGGGCGTGTGAACGATTGACCGTAGATAAAATGCCAATGCTTCAAATCCTGGTAGTCGCTCAGGTTGATGGTGTTCCGGCACGTGCCATGTTTTGCCACCACCTGTTCGGCAACCGTCCTGATTATAGCGAATAATTTGATGAGCAGGAGATGTTGTTCATCGGTCAAGGCCAGCACTGCCGAAATGTGCCTTTGAGGATAACGACGATGTGAACCGGGTAGGCTGGCCGGGTATGGTGGATTGCCAGCACATTCGCCGTCTTTGTGATCAATTCATCGAGCGTGCGGATTGCTCAGAACTTCGTCGTCATTGAAGCTGCCTGTCATGTGGGCGGATGAAAGCCGCGCCCCAGCGTGATCGTCACCTGACGCTCGCCCCAGATTTCGACCTCGCCATCCGGCCCCAGCGCCAGCGCCGATCCGCTCCCGATCCCGATGGCGATTGCGCCTGGCTGTGCTGCCAGCACTTCACGCCCTGCCTGCGAGTCAGCGATGGCGGTCACGCCCGGCACGATCAGCGCATTATGCAGCCAATCCAGTCCGGTCGTGATTTTGCCTGTTTGCAGATAGACCCATGCGCCAAACACGGACGCGCTTAAACCTTCAACCAGGATGATCGCGCCATGTTCATAGGCGACCTGGATGCCATCGGCAGCAGCGCCGAGCAGCGCCGACCGCATTTCATCGAGGCTGCTTCCCGCTTCGATGACGATCATGCAGGCGTCGGACAGGCGTGCTTGAATGGTCTGGTCGTCTTCGCTGATCACATCGACCAGATAGCCCGGTGGTGCGCCCAGGTCATCCAGATCGGCCAGTGCTTTCTCGCCCAGGTTGCTGCCACTGCCCAGGCTGACGTAGGCCACACCGCCATCCGCAGCGACGCGCCCCAGCGCTTGTGCCCGTACCTGGCTGCCCGCGACATGCCCACCAGACAGCACTAACCACCCGCGTCCATCTAACCATTGCAGTACTGTGTGCTGCGCCATCGCTGTCACTCCTTCAGCACATAATCGGCAGCGGCTGACGAGAGCAGGGCGACGCCGAGCGGCAGTACATCTTCGTCAATCTGAAAGCGCGGGTGATGATGTCCGTAAGTGATACCTTTGGCTTTGTTTCCCGCGCCAACCAGGAAGTACATGCCGGGGATGTCGTCCATCATATAGGATACATCTTCCGATGCCATTGTTCTGTACGTGTCGTCCTGGCACTCTACAGCGACCACGCTGCTGATTGCCTTGCGCATCCGTTTGGCGACTTCGGGGTCATTGACCGTTGGGATGGTCAGATGCTTGACGAAAATATCGACCTCGCAGCCCCCTGCAGCGCACACGGACAGGCTAACCGAGCGTATGTGCTGCTCCAACATTTCGCTGGTGAAGGCGTTGAAGGTACGGAATGTGCCGCGAATCTCGACTTGCTGCGGGATGATGTTATAGGCTTCGCTGCTGGTGCGAACGCTGGTTACGGAGAGGACGACTGCGCCAGCCATCGCATCCATTTTGCGCCCAACGATCATGTGCAGCGCGTTGATCAACTGCCCGGCACAGGCCACCGGGTCAATTGTGGTGTAGGGCATGGCGGCATGACCGCCTTTGCCTTGAATCGTCAGTTTGAATATGGATGAGCCAGACATGATCGCCCCATCCGCCACGCCGACGGTGCCGACAGGTAAGCCTGCCCAGACGTGCAGCCCCAGCGTCACGGATGGCGCCGGATCTTCCAGTACGCCCGCATCAATCATCGCCAGCGCGCCACCTAAGCCTTCTTCGCCCGGCTGAAACACGAACTTGATGCGGCCAGCGAGTTTGCTGCGGTGCTGCGCCATCACTTTGGCGACGCCGAGCGCAATGGTCACATGGGCATCATGACCGCAGGCGTGCATCCTGCCTGGTATTGTTGAACGGTACGGCAGATCATTTTCTTCCTGGATAGGCAGTGCGTCCATATCAGCACGCAGCAGAACGGTTGGGCCGTCGGTGTCGCCCTCCAGGATGCCGACCACACCTGTCTTTGCAACGCCCGTTTGCACTTCCAGCCCCAGCTTGCGGAGTTCTTCGGCTACGATTCCGGCGGTGCGGTGTTCCTCGAATCCCAGTTCGGGGTACATGTGCAAATCTCGCCGCCGGGCGAGCAGTTCTTCGCGCAGGCTTTCGGCTTCAGCTTTGAAGTTCGTTTCGGCCATGTGTGCTCTACTGGCTATCCACTACTCAGGTATGACGTACTGTGCGACCGCAGCCGAGAGCAGAGCCGCACTGAGCGGTAGTGCTTCTTCGTCAAAATCGAAGCGTGGGTGATGATGGCCGTAGTAGGCATCTTGATTCTTGGCTGCTGCCCCGACAAAGAAATACATGCCCGGGATGTCATCCATAAAAAGTCCCACATCCTCCGAACCCATCGTGCGTTCGTTCGTGTCCAAGCCGCCTTCGCCGACCATCTGCGCGAAAACGCTGCGCAGTCGTTCGCTGACCTGGCGGTCATTCGCGACAGGCAGGACATGGTGCTCGATCTCTAGCTGTGCCGAGCAGCCCATCGCCAGACAGATCCCTTCTGCGACTTCGTGCATCCGCCGCTCCACCATGTCACGCACCTCGCGTTTGAACGTGCGGATAGTGCCGTAGAGCAGCGCTTCCTGCGGAATGATATTGAAGGCTGTGCCGGCCTGCATCCGCGTCACAGAGATGACCGCGCTTTCCAATGGTGCGACACTGCGGCTGACGATGGATTGCAGCGCGGTGATGATGTGTGCCGCGCACACAACCGGATCGACTGCATCCTGCGGAGACGCGCCGTGCCCGCCTTTGCCTGTTACCCGCAGCGTGAATGACGACGACCCCGCCATGACCGGGCCGTCTGCCACGCCGAGCTGACCCAGCGGCATACCGTTCCACAGATGCAGGCCGACGCTGACATCTGGGCGCGGGTTTTCAAGCACGCCGTCTTTGATCATCGCCTTTGCGCCGCCAACGACTTCTTCGGCAGGCTGAAAGACGAACTTGATGCGCCCGGAAATCTGGTCACGGTGTCGCGACAGGATATTGACCACGCCCAGCGCAATCGCCGTGTGCCCGTCGTGGCCGCAGGCGTGCATTTTGCCCGCAACGGTCGATTTGAATGGAAAGTCATTCTCTTCCAGGATCGGCAGCGCATCCATGTCGGCGCGTACCAGCACGGTTGGGCCGTCGTGCGCGCCTTCCAGCAGGCCGACCACGCCGGTTTGCCCGACGCCTGTTTGTACTTCAAGTCCCAGGCGGTTGAGTTCTTCCGCGACGATTCCTGCCGTGCGATACTCTTCAAATGCCAGTTCCGGATGCTGGTGAAAATCGCGCCGCCAGTTGATCAACTGCTGGCGCAGCGCTTCGGCCTCTGCTCGATAATCTATGGTCATGCTCGGCCTCATCGGTTAAATGTAATGACGCGAAAGTGTTCCATATAACGCGGGGCATCGTCTGGCGACTCCGCGTCCTTGTTTGAACGCTGACGTTCGGCCATCGCCTCCATATCTGCGATCTGGCTCTTATGTTCCCGCAGCGCGCGAATCTTTGTCTCCAGGTGTGCAGTTACATCGACCTTGGTCGTGGCGGACTGTGTACCGGAAATATAGACCTGTTGGACTTTGTGAGGGCTTAACCCTTCGTCCCGTTCCTGCTCAATGAAGTTCAATCGATCCCGCGCGGTGGGGTAGACCGCTTCCAGCGTAGCCGCGCCAATCGCCCGGTGATCGGGATGATTGATGGATGTTGTGCCGTACCAGAACACGGTTGGGTCGCACGTCACCACAATATCAGGACGCTTTAGCCGGATGAGGCGCGTCAGGTCGCGGCGCAGCTCCAACGTGGGTTGGAGTTCGCCATCGGGGTAGCGCAGGAACACCACCTCAGCCACGCCTAACACAGCGGCGGCTGCACGCTCCTCCTGCTCTCGGATCTCGATCAGGCGCTCATGCGTCATCTGTGGGTCGCTGCTGCCTTTGTCGCCACTGGTCGCCAGCACAAAGGTGATGTGCGCGCCCTCAGACGCCCAGCGCGCGAATGTGCCCCCTGCGAAGAATTCGGGATCATCGGGGTGGGCGAAGATGCCCATCACCCGTTTTACCTCTGCCATGTTTGACCTCTATGTGTTGGCGGTTGTGATTATTCGTTAAGTACCATCTGTCTGCGAATCAACCGGTTGATGAGGCAGCACTTCTCCTTACGACTCCCTGGGAGACTCGGCCTGTCGATCCGTTTCTGATCAGCCGCGAAGGTCTGCTGCCTGCTGACGAACGATGCTCAACTACTCACTCGCAGGGGTTTTCCCGGGTTTCGCGCCGCAGTCGCAGGGGCCGTCGCCATGCTTCGCGCACGGTTCTTTCGACTTTTTCTGTAGCGCTTCCAGTTCATCCAGCGGAATCAGTTCCTCGCGCTTGAGCATATAGCGCGTTTCCTCAACGATTACGCTGACTGCATCCTGAAGTGGATAGACATCCAGCACTCGCCCCTCACCATGTGGTGTGCCCACGCGCTTGTTACGCTTCGGCAGCTTTTTGCGTGCATCGACATACTGTTCGTATTCATATACCAGGCAGCAGCGCAGCCGCCCGCACATGCCCGTGATTTCCGACGGGTTCAGCGAGATTCCCTGCATCTTAGCCATCTTAATCGAAATCGGGCTGAAATCCGTTAAGAATGTGCTGCAGCAGCGGGTTTCCCCACACGCGCCAAAGCCGCCCAGCAGCTTGGCGACGTCGCGCGGCCCGATCTGACGCAGATCTACCTGCGCGGGGACCAGACGTGCCAACTCGCCAGCAAGCCGCCCAACATTGATCTTGTCTTCTGCGGTGAACAATACCGTCAGGATGGTGCCATCATAGTTGTAAAGCGCCGCGACGAACTTGGCTTGCTCAAAGCCACCCAACTGTTGCGCTCTTTCTTCACATTTTTCCAGGGCTTCTTCCTGGCGTAGCTCCCAGTACTGGCGCAGCGTCAGGTCGCGCGGAGATGCTGGGCGCATGATCTGCCGATAGTCGCGAAGGTTGTCTTCAACCGACAAAAAGCTGGCGATCTGTCCCATCTGACGACCCCGCGCTGTGTCTACGATGACATAATCGCCAACGCGCAGATCAGGGTAATTGCTGTAATCAAAGTGGTAAAGCTTACCCACCTTATTGAATCGCACTCCGGCGACGGTGTTCTGATTTTCAATCGGAATATCCGACATGATTCACTTAACCTTCATCAATGCCCGAAAATTACTACACGAATGCTTTAATCATAGGCTGATAACTGGGCTGAAGCAAAATATATTGACAGAAATCCGGCAAAATGCTAGTCTCAACCACACCGCTATCCCTTTGACAGCATAGCCCGCCACAACGCGAGCGCCATCTCGCGGTGGATGCTTCATTTTCACCCAGGGGAACTCATGAGCACACTGATAATGAAATTCGGTGGCTCGTCTGTCGGTACGACGACAGCACTTACACAGGTACTCAGCATTGTTCTTCATGAACGTGAGCAACGCGAACGATTGCTGCTGGTTGCTTCAGCGCTGGACGGCGTGACCGATGCCTTGCTGGAGGCCGGACATCTGGCACAGCTCGGCAATCAACGCGGCTACCGGCGCATTGTCGCCAATCTGCGTACCCGGCACCTGGCGCTGATAGAGGAACTCCCGCTGGGCAGTAACGAGCGCGTCACGCTTCAGGTTGACATTGATCGCCTGCTCTTCGACATGCTCGATGTCTTCCAGAACATGTCGCAGGTGAATAACCCACGTTCAATGGCCGAATCGCTCGATCTGACTATTGGGGTGGGCGAGAAGCTGGCCGCGCGCATCATCGCCGCGCTGCTGCGGCAGAACAATGTCCGCAGCGTGGCAATGGACACTACATCGTTAATTGTCACTGACGATGTCTTTGGCAGCGCCGCGCCGATTATCCCACTCTCGCAGGCGAAAATTCGGGAGAACCTGCTGCCGATTATGGAGCGTGGAATTGTCCCTGTGGTGACGGGATTTATCGGGGCGACGCGCGCCGGAAAGCCTACGACGATGGGGCGCGGCGGCAGCGATTATACGGCATCAGTTCTCGGTGTATGTGTCCGTGCCGATGAAATCTGGATGTGGACGGATGTGGATGGCATGATGTCTGCCGACCCGCGCGACATTGCGGATGCGCGTGTCATCCCGGCGCTCTCTTACGATGAGGTGGCGGAACTGGCTTACTTCGGCGCGCGCATCCTCCACGCCCGCATGGTTGGCCCACTGCGGGAACACCTCGTCCCACTTCGCCTTAAGAACATCTTTCGTCCACAGCAGCCGGGCACGCTCATTCACAGTATACCGGCAGATCGTGCCCATCCCATCAAGGCTGTCACCAGCATTTCAGGTCTGGCGCTCTCCGCCGAAAGCAGCGGCCCGCTTGCGGCCATTGTCGCGCTTGTTGATGAAGCATTGTTCACGACAACGCACAGCCATGCCGATGTGATGATCTCGTCGCAATCCTCGAATCGCAGCTTCTTGTGTTTTCTGATTCCGACATTTGCCGGGCCGGACGCCGTTCATGCCGCACGCCAGGCCGTCGAAGATCGTTTGCGCGCAAAGCCAGAAACCGAGGAATGGAGAGCGCAGCCGGCTACAATCATCACTGCAATTGGCGCGAACCTGCATGAGTCGCCGCAGACTGCTGCCGCTATTCTTCAGGCGCTTAATGGCCTGCCTGTGCTGGGTATGGCGCAGGGGCCATCGTTTTGCAGCCTGTCCGTTGTGGTTGATGTTGCCAACGCCGAGATAGCGCTGGAACGCATCCACAATCTGATCGTCAATACTGGTTGATGTAGCGGTCGAGTTCCCACGCTGTGATCTGACGGTTATATTCATCAAACTCCTGACGTTTGGCCGTCATGTAGCGGTCGCTGATGAACTGTCCCAGCGCGGATAGAATCACGTCGTTTTGTCCCAGTGTTTCCAATGCTTCACCCAATGAAGTTGGCAGTACTTCCAGATGTCGCAGGCGGTTACGATCCTGGCGCAGCAGTGACTCCTCGACCGCATCGGGCAGGGGCATCTGCTGGCGAATCCCGTCCAGTCCCGCCGCCAGCATCACCGCGCTCGCCAGGTAGGGATTGCTGCTGGGGTCGGGGCAGCGTAGTTCCAGCCGCGTGTGTGCCTCTTTTCCGGCGCTGATATGCGGTACACGAATCAGCGCGCCGCGATTGATGTGCGCCCAGGTGACGTAGACTGGCGCTTCGAAGCTCGTGCCCAACCGCTTATATGAATTGACCAGCGGGGAGAGAATTGCGCACATGGCTCGCGCATGGGCGAGCTGTCCCGCCAGGAAGTAGCGCGCGGTTTGCGATAGGCCATATTCATTGCCGGGGTCCATGAACACATTGCTGCCATCGGTTGTGTGCAGGCTTTGGTGTGTGTGCATCCCGGATCCGGGCAGGCTGCTGGACGGACGCGGCATGAAGGTGCAGTGCAGGTTGTGCGCGCTGGCAACCGTCTTCAAGGCCACGCGTGCTGTCAGCACTTTGTCAGCCATCGCCAGCGCGTGATCGTACTCCAGATCAATCTCGTGCTGTCCCGCGCCATTCTCGTGATGTGTCGAATCGACCACGATACCCATCGACGTGAGCATGGTGACCATACGCCGCAGCACACCTTTTGCGGGGCTGGAGGACATATCGAAATAGCCGGATTGATCGAGTACTTTGAGCGGCAGCAGCGCTTTGCCATCGCCAACCCGGAACAGGAAGAATTCCAGCTCTACGCCCGTCTGGTAGGTGAATCCCATTTCTTCCGCCTGGCGCAGCACCTTGACGAGTGCGTAACGTGGGTCGCCGATGAATGGTTCGCCGTGTAAGGTATGCACTGTGCAAATCAGCCGCGCGGTACGTTCATCCGCGTCGTCCCAGGGGAGTACCACAAAGGTGTTTGGGTCGGGGATCAGGCGCATGTCACTTTCCGCCACGCGTGCGAAACCTTCGATTGCGCTGCCATCAAAGTGTGTGCCGTTGGTGAGCGCGCTTTCCAGGGCGGCGCTGGGGATAGTCACGCTCTTGACCATGCCCATAATGTCCGTGAACCACAGATCAATGAATCGAATCTGTTGTTCTTCCACCGCCGCCAGGATCTGTTCTTTCGTCATCATGTCCGCTCGCCTTCTGACCATTTTGCGGCATTATAGCGACCAGCCATCACCGCTACCCAGATAAAACATTTACAAACCCTGACGCTGTGCCATTGTTCAGGACAGCTAATCGTCCCGCTACTCCAGCACACCGAGATGCCCTAACAGTGCATCGATGCCCAGGATGTAGCTGCGCCAGCCAAAGCCGCTGATCTGCCCGATACACACCGGCGCGAGCAGTGACTTGTGCCGGAACTCCTCGCGCGCATGAACATTGGAAAGATGCACTTCGACTACTGGAAGCTGGATTGAGGTGATCGCATCGCGCAGGGCAATTGAGGTGTGCGTGTACGCGCCGGGGTTGAAGACCACGCCGTCCGCCCAGTTTCGCGCGACATGCAGGATGTCGATCAGCGCGCCCTCGTGATTGGATTGTTCCGCGCGCAGTTCGGATTTGTGCCAGCGAGCGCGTGATATCGCCAACTGGTTAATCTGGTCCAGCGTGACGCTGCCATAGACTTCCGGTTCTCGTGTGCCGAGCAGGTTCAAATTGGGGCCGTGTAAGAGCAATATTCTTTTCGTCATAACCAATCCTTCGCTCAAGTCAATAGCTTATAGTCGTTAACTCTGGAGTGCAAAGACTTTGCACAATGTTGAAAGGCAAGCAAATCAGTCTCTTGCCAAAGACTATCGACTATTGGCTGCAAGCTTAGTTTTACAAAACTGAGTCGCGACCTATTGTAAACCTCGCATCACGTCGATGACGACACTTTTTTCAACACCCGTCACAATCACTGGCTGTCCTATACTATGCAGCAGGATGAATCGCGACTGCCCGGACTGCCATTTCTTGTCAGTGGACATAGCCGCATACAGCGCGTCAGGGTCAAGCGCGCCGATGCGCGTGGGCAGCCCGACGCGCGCCAGGAGCTGCTCGACTGACTTCGCCAGCTCCTCGTCACATAGGCTCAGCCGCGCGGACAGACGTGTCGCTGCCACCAACCCCACCGCTACAGCCTCGCCGTGCGGCCAGGTATAGCCAGAAACCTGCTCGATAGCGTGTGCGAAGGTGTGCCCCAGGTTCAGATGGGCGCGGATGTCCTTTTCGTAGGGGTCCTGCTGGACGATGTTCACTTTGACCTGCACTGCGCGCTGAACCAGCTCGCCTGGCGCAGCGTCCGGTTGCTCGGCCAGTTCAAGCAGGCCGGGATCTGCAATCAGTCCATGCTTGAGCGTTTCCGCCAGACCACAGCGCCGTTCACGCGCGGGCAATGTTGCCAGCACATCGGGGTCAATCAGCACCTTGTCCGGTTGCTTGAACGCGCCAACCAGGTTCTTGCCTTCCGGCAGATCGACGCCGACCTTGCCGCCCACGCTCGAGTCGACCATTGCCAGCAGGGTGGTGGGAATTTGTACGAAGCGCACGCCGCGCATATAGGTGGCCGCTGCGAAGCCCACTGTGTCGCCCACGACGCCACCGCCGAGCGCGATGACGGTGCCGCTGCGATCCAGGCCAGCCCGGACGAACTCCACATAGAGGTTAGCAACGGTTTCCAGAGTCTTGAACTGCTCGCCGTCGGGGATGATCAGCAGACTTGCGTCCGGCAGTTGTTCAGTCAGTGCTTTGCCATACAGCGGCGCTAAGGTTGTATTGGTGACGACGACGCAGCGCCCGGCGGGAATGTGCTCGTTTACCCGTTGCAGCAGTCCTGCCTCAATGTGTATCGGGTAATCGCCGCCCGGCGCGCTTACCTGGATGATTGCCATAGTCGAATGATGTCCTCCGCGATAGCGTTAGGTGCGCGTCTGCTGGTGTCGACCTGGCAGGGGATGGCTTCGTAGGCGCTGCGGCGCTTTTCCAGCAGTGCGCGCCAGTCGCCTTTGAGCAGCGGGCGCTCGGTGTCCGCGCTCACTCGCTCCGCAATAGCATCTGGAGTGGCGGTCAGGCAGACGACCAATGCTGATGCGCTCAACATCACCTGTCGATTGCCTGCGTCTACCAACATCCCACCCCCTGTCGAGATCACGTAGCCGCGCTGCGCCGCCAGGAAGCGACATAAACGCCCTTCCATCTGCCGGAACGCTGCTTCACCCTGCTGCGCGAAGATCTCCGCAATGGGCTTGCCAGCCCGCCGCACGATCTCGTCGTCCGTATCCAGGAATGGACGTGCGAGCTGTTCTGCAACCAGTTTGCCGACGGTCGATTTTCCTGTGCCCATGAAGCCCGTGATCACGATGTTGCGGTCATTCATAACCGAAGCGCCATTCCACATTGTCCATCGGCAGGTCACTCAGCCGTGCCTGACGCAGTGCCGCAAAACGCGGGTGCATTTCCGCGATGCTGTCGCCGCCCAGTTTCTCCAGCAGCGCGTCAGCAATCACCAGCGCCATCATGGCCTCGCCGATGGGCACGGCGCGGGGCAGGGCGCAGAAATCACTGCGTTCATAGGTTGTGGCTTCGGGTTGACCAGTAGCGAGGTTGACCGACCCCATCGCCTGCAAAATCGTCGCAATCGGTTTCATGGCAACTCGCGCGATGATCGGCTCACCTGTCGTGATGCCACCTTCCAAGCCTCCCGCACGGTTGGTCTTGCGCGTCAGTGCGTCGCCATCACTCGCCAGGATGATTTCATCGTGAACCTGCGTGCCGCGCCTGCCCGCGTTTTCAAACGCCGGCCCGATCTCCGCGCCTTTCATCGCGTGGATGCTGACCATCGCCGCGACAATGCGCGCATCCAGCCGCCGATCCCAATGCACATGTGAACCCAGGCCGGGTGGCACGTTCAGCGCGACGATCTCCATGATGCCGCCGAGCGTGTCCTTGTCAATCTTCACCTGTCGGATGGCCTCGTGCATCGCTTCGACGCTGGCGGCTACGGGTGAGCGTACATCATTCTCTTCCGCGACCTGGAAGCGCTCTTCATAGGGAGTCGCGTCGTCAATTTGGGCGATGACATCACCAACCTGCGTCACATAGCCGCCGATGCGAATGCCGAATTCCGCCAGCAGTTTGCGACAGATCGCCCCTGCCGCGACGCGCATGGTTGTTTCGCGGGCGCTGGCGCGTTCCAGGGCAATACGCAGTTCACGGTAGCCGTATTTGATCGCGCCCGTCAGGTCGGCATGGCCGGGGCGGGGCGTTGTCAGTGGCGTGATGTCTTTCTCGCGCCAATTCTTGAAGTCGCGGTTTTCCACCAGCAGTGCGATAGGTGCGCCTGTCGTCAGCCCGTTCATTAATCCAGCGGTGATGCGAACCTCGTCGCGCTCGATGCTCATGCGTCCGCCGGAACCGTAACCCTGCTGCCGCCGTGCCAACTCCTGATTGATGTCCTCGGCTTGCAGCGCCAATCCGGCGGGCATACCCTCCAGGATCGCTGTCAGCATCGGCCCGTGCGATTCGCCTGCTGTCAAGAAGCGTATTGCCATTGCATCCCCAATCTATGCCTGACCACCCAACGCCTGTCGCGCTGCTGCGAACATCACTTCGATAGGCGCGTCACGCCCCGTCCACAGTCTGAAAGCTGCCGCGCCCTGGCGGACAAGCATACCTAATCCGCCGATGGCCTGTCCACCGCCAGCCTCAACCTGCTGCATCAGTTTTGTCCTGGCCGGGCGGTATACCATGTCATACAATACGGCGCTGGTTGGGAAGGGAATGCCCTCAACCCACGGCGACTCATCCACCTTCGGCCACATACCTACCGAGGTACAGTTGATGATCAGGCTGGGCTGCATCTCGGCGGCTTCATCCAGCGTGCGAACCTCGGCGTTCTGAATGCCTGCTGCCAGTGTCAAGTCGGCCAGCATCACCTGCGCGCGCTTTGGCGTGCGGTTGACTACGATCACCTGCGCTCCTGCTTTCGTCAGGCCATACACCGCCGCCCGTGCCGCGCCGCCCGCGCCCAGCACGACCGCGCGTATTCCGGCCAGCATCACGCTATGTGCCTGCAAGTCGTCAATCAGGCCGATCACATCGGTATTGGTTCCGCTGCCATCGCGGAAATCAATGGTGTTGACCGCGCCAATCGCCCGCGCGCGTTCATCAGCCCTCACGAATGGCATCACCGCCTCTTTGAGCGGCACGGTGACGTTGACGCCTACGAAGTCGCCCTCATCGCGCAGCATTCGCAGACTCTGGCGCACGATGTCCGGCGGCACGGGTGCCAGCTCGTAGCGCCAGTCGTGCAGCCCCAGCGCTTCGAAAGCCGCGTTGTGCATAACCGGGCTGATGCTGTGCGAGACAGGCCATCCGATGATGCCGACCTTGTTCATGCGTTGATAGCCTCTACATGGATGTCCGCGCCGATGCCCGACATTGTCGGTGCGAAACCGGGGAACGAGTCGCTGGCGCAGCGTGCGTCCAGTACTGTCGTTTCGCCGTCTACCGTCAATCCCGCGACCGAGAAGCTCATGGCGATGCGGTGATCGTCGTGGCCGTCAACTATCGCGGCGTGCAGGCGCTGCGGGCCTTCGATGATGAAACCGTCCGGCGTTTCCGTGATGACCGCGCCCATCTTCTTCAGTTCGGCGGCCATTACCGAGATGCGGTCAGTTTCCTTGACGCGCAGTTCCTGGGCGTCGCGTACAACAGTTTTGCCTTCCGCGAACAGTGCGGCGACCATCAGAATCGGGAACTCGTCGATCATCTCAACCACGACCTTGCCGCCAACCTCGGCGCCCTTGAGCGCGCTGTGCCGCACGCGGATGCTTCCAACGGGTTCGCCCGCCGCCAGCCCCGTTTCGGTCACGGTCAGGTCTGCGCCCATCGTCCGCAGCACATCCAGCAGGCCGGTGCGCGTCGGGTTCAGGTTGATACCTGTCAGTGTGATGTCGCTGCCTGGCACGAGCAGCCCCGCTACTATCGGGAAAGCTGCCGACGAAATATCACCTGGCACCGTGATGTCCGTTGCTCGCAGCCGCGCCCCCGGTTGCAATGTGATTACATCCCCTTCGGTTACGATCTGCGCGCCCATCGCCCGCAGCATTCGTTCGGTGTGGTCGCGCGCTGGGCCGGGCTGCACCACGATGGTCTCGCCTTGCGCGAACAAACCGGCCAACAGGATAGCGCTCTTGACTTGCGCGCTGGCGACCGGCATCTCGTAGCGGATTCCGCGCAGTACAGCCGGTTTCACGGTCAGCGGCGCACGATCATTGACGCCGTTGATGTCCGCGCCCATCTGTTGCAGCGGCGCTATGATGCGCTTCATTGGTCGGCGGCGCAGTTGTTCGCTGCCATCCAGCACACTCGCGAAGGGCTGGCCGCACATGATGCCAGCCAGCAGCCGGATGCCCGTGCCTGCGTTGACCAGGTTGAGGACACCAGCAGGTGGTTGCAGGTTGCCACCGTGAATCGTCAGTGTGTGCGTGTCGTGCCGCTCCACGCGCACGCCCAGAGACTGGATGCTGGCAAGTGATGCTTCGGTGTCGCCCGCCGCTAACCAGTCACGCACCTCGGTCTTGCCCTCAGCCATCGCGCCGAACATCACCGCGCGGTGTGAGATCGATTTGTCGCCCGGTACGGTTGTTTCGCCGCGCAGTGCACCGCCCGGTCTGACGATGAAACAGTCATTTGCTGCCATGTTTTTGCCCATTCTGATAATGTTCGTACCAATTCAAACGTGCTTCACGGGTGGGGCGCAGGAATTCCGTTAGCTGCTGATCATCGCGCGAGACCAGCATGGCTTCCAGCATTGCCAACTGCACGCGGAACAATGCCAGCAGAGTCGCCACCGCCTGTGTGTTGGTGCTGAGGATGTCGCCCATCATGGCAACGTCCTGTCCTGCCAACCGTGACATATCGCGAAAGCCGCCCGCCGCCAGTTCCCATACGGTCGGGTCGATCTGGCCTTCTTTCGCCACCGTTGCCACCAGCGCCGAACTGAGGATATAGGGGAGGTGGCTGATGGCCGCGACCAGACGGTCGTGGCGTTGGGCGTCCATCTCGAAGGGCACCGCGCCTAATGCCTCGATCAGTGCCAGCGCGCGCAGTCGCGAGGTCGGTGTCGTACGGCGGGTTGGGCACAGCACGAACGGGCGACCGACATAGAGCTGTGGGTCTGATGCCTGAACGCCGCTGGTTTCTTTGCCCGTCATGGGATGCCCGCCGATAGCATGGACTCCGACGGGCAGCTTGCCCATTGCCTCACAGATGTCCTGCTTGGTGCTGCCGATGTCGATCAGCAGCGTGTTCGAACGCAGGTACGAGCCGATGCGCCGTTCGATCATCGCCTGGATTGCCCGCACGGGCGCGCACAGGATCACAGTGTCGGCGTCCTTGACCCCTTCTCGCAGATCGGGTGTGGCATGATCAATGATGCCTTGTTGCAGCGCGAATGTGCAGGCTCGCTCGTCCAGTTCCACGCCCGTGATGTGCTCGGCGAAACCGCGCAGCGCCCGCGCCAGCGAACCACCCATCAGCCCTAATCCAACAATCGATAGGTGCTGAGAACGAAAACTCATGATGCTGGGTATTCCTCAATTAATCCTGATCTTCATTCAGAACCAGCTTGTTATCCGGGTACAGGTCTGGTCGCAGCGCCGTTGCCCCGTGCATGTACACATGCTGGATGGCGCTGAGCGGCAGCGTTGTGTTCCAGTGAATCAGCACACGGATACACATCGGAATCCCGTCCGGTACGGCCATCTCTTGGCAACCCATCAGCGCCGTCTGATGCCAGCCCAGGTCGCGAGCTGCTTTCGCGGGGTAGGCGGCGGTCAGGTCGGGCGTGGTCGTGAAGATTACACTGGCGACATCCGGCTCAACGATTGCGTTTGCTTCGATCACAGCCTGCAATAATTCTCGTGTGGCGGCCCAGATCGCCTCTGCTGAATCTTCCCGGACGGTTGTCGCCCCGCGCACACCTCGGCACATAACGGACATCTTTTCGGCTCCCTTGATGAGTCCACGCAATAAAAAAGGCGCGGAGGTTGTGGCTCTGCGCCTTCTGAGTTCGTTCCTTCGTCGGGTTTAGTTCATCCAGCCCGATCCATCACGCAGCAGACCACAGAGTGTCATTATGAAACTCAAAGTAGTAATAATAGCCGCGCGGAAAAACAGGTTGGGTCAACATGGTGTCCATTTGCTGGAAATCAATAGGGCGGAAGAGTAACACATCCTGCGCGCACCTGTCAAACGCTGAATCGTCACTAGTCTACTGTGAAGGTCACCGCTGCCGTCATATCGCTGCCAAAGAATATCG
>JAEUQX010000034.1 GCA_016788625.1 Anaerolineae bacterium | reverse complement strand
CAGGAAGTCGCCAACCTTCTCCTGTGACAGCCGCGTTACTGCCGCGCCCAGTTCGCGGAACTGCGCTTCCATGAACGCGCCCAGCTTATCAACAGCGGCTTTGTCGGTCGTGGGCGTCTCATAGGCCACCAGGGTGGTCAGAAAATCGACCATGTGCTGCTGGCGAGACTGAAAGTAGGTGAGTAATTCGGACATGACAATACCTCAATGCGAGAATAGAAAAGCTGCCAGCAGCCTGACCGATGAGCGTCTCGGTTGGCTGCTGATGGCTTAGAACGGACACAAATCCTGCGCGCTGTAGACGGGGCTGCGGCTGCCGTAGCGGTTGAGCAGCGTCACGGCTTCGGGTCGCTGTGCGATCAACGCCTGAACCTGACGGCACGCGCTGTTCAGGTTATTGGTCAACTGCCAGGCATTCCAGAAGGTGCTGACCATCGCCACGTAGACGGGCGCGGTAGCCGGGTCTGGGAAGGCTTGCAGCGCGGCCTGGTACGTCGGCAGCAATTGATCATCCTCGGTGTAGGCGTAGGCCAGCAGCAGGCGGTAGTAGGCATAGCTTTTCAGCGTGAACGGCTCATCGTTCAGCCAGAAGCGCAGCGCCGTATCGCTCAGCGCCAGTTCATACAGCGAGATGGCCTGATCAGCCTCCAAGCGGGCGAAGGCCTGGTCGGCCTCGTGAATGATCTGTATCTGGAAGCGCGGCGGGTCGAGCTGCACAATCGAGAGGACGTAGCTGCTGCCGTCCCAGTCATAGATATTCACACCAGTACGCAGTGGACCGGTGGTTTCGCTGCCGGGGTCGTCCAACCGCACAATCACTTCCAGCACGCTGTCATTATCCGGGTCGCCCACGCTTGGCAGTGTCGTGCTGCCCAGTGGCCGGTTGAGCAGGCTGACGAAGCGACCTTCCGCGCCGTTCCACGTCAGCAGTTGTGAACGGTAGGCGCAGTCATCGGGGGAATCGTCCGCGCAGACGAAGCTGGTGAACAACACTTCCGACTTGCGGTCAAAAGTCATATCGCCTGCCAGGATGATCTGTGGGGCGGGGCCGCCCGTGTTCGACTGGTACAGCGGTGCATACAGTCCGCTGATGCAGCTCAGGATGAGCAGCGTGCCGCCTTCGTCTGGCGCGTTGTAACTCACGATGACTTCCGCCGCGCCTTCCCCGGTGAAGTCTACATCGCCGCGCACAACGCCGCTGTCGCCCAGCACATCCCAGTCATTGCGCAGAGCCTGGTCGAGTGCTGCTGCGCTGCCACCTGCCGAGAGAAATCCGGCGATGTCTGCGCTCATCTCGCGTCCGGTCGCTGGACGTGCGCTGATCGGCGGCGCTGCGCTTGGCGGGCACGCGCCATAACTCGGCGTGGGCGTGGGCAGATTCGCCAGCGCGACCGCCGTTGCCGGGTTCGCCAGTCCGCCACCGTCGAGTGGCAGGGCAGGCACGGTCGCCAGCGGCCCGCGCAGCACGCGCCCAGGCGTCATCGTCGGGAAAGGGATGGCCGTCGGCGGGGCGTTCAGCGGCGCGGCGGGTTGACATGCCGCCAGCAGTATGACGCTGAGCAGACTGCAATAGAGCAACCTCGCAAATGAGTTGCGCTGTAAGGGCGCGATACATCGCGTCTGCTGAATCCCAAGGTGGGCGAGGCGTGCGTATAATGGACGTATCATGCCGGAAAGTATATAGAACCGAAGGGATAACGCAATGTCCGATGTGACCATCCGTCCTGCGCGCGAATCTGACCAGGAGATGATCAAGCAGATGGTGCGCGACGAACAGCTTGATCCTACCAATCTGAACTGGCCGCAGTTCGTCGTCGCGGAACACGATGGGCAGATCGTCGGCATCGGGCAGGTGCGCCCGTACCCGAAATGCCGCGAGTTGGGCAGCATCGTCGTCAAGGCGGAGTACCGCAAGAAGGGGGTGGGCGCGCTAATTATCAACACGCTGCTGGCGAACGAGACGGGCGTGGTCTACCTAGAATCCGAGGCGCACAACGAACGCTACTACGCTCGCTTCGGTTTCGAGCGCATTCCCTTCTGGCGCGCGCCAATGCCGCTGAAGGCTAAGGCGGGGATGATCAAAATGATGGGACTGTTCATGGGCTTCCGCATGGTGGTGATGCGTCGGCCCGCGCCGGGTGGGTGAAGATTTCCTACCACTCCCCGACCAATTCGACTTCCATCTCCAGTTCGACGCCGCTGCTGCGCTGCACGGCCTCGCGGACGTGCTGGATGAGGGTGTAATAGTCGCTGGCGTTGGCTGTCCCGGTGTTGATGAAGAAGTTGGCGTGGACGGGCGAAATCTGCGCGCCGCCGATGCTGTAGCCCTTCAACCCGGCGGCTTCGATCAGGCGTCCGGCATAGTCGCCTGGCGGGTTCTTGAAAATGCTGCCCAGGCTTGCCCCCGGCGGCTGTGTGCGCTTGCGGTAGGCGACGAACTGCTCTATGCGCTCCTGAATCGCCGTCGGGTCGGCGGGTTGCAGCGCGAAGACGGCCATCAGCACCAGGAATTGGCGATCTTTCCGCGCCTTGAGCGCTGATGTACGGTAGCCATAAGCCAGTTCCGCGCGCGTCCAAAGCTGTGCGCCGCGCCGCGCGTCCAGCACCACTGCCTCGCACAGATTGCCGTTGATGTCACCGCCATGCGCGCCCGCGTTGTTGACCACCGCGCCGCCGACCGTTCCCGGCACGCTCGCCGCCCATTCCAGCCCGGCGAGCCCCTGCGAGGCGCATTTCCGCGCCAGTACTGTCAGTCCGGTGCCCGCGCTGGCCGCGACGTTGCGTCCCTCGTGCCATGCGCCGAAGTGAATCTCGGTCACGTCATTGATGACCACCAGTCCGCGAAAGCCTTTGTCGGAAACCAGCACGTTCGCGCCGCCACCCAGGATGCGCAGCGGTACGTCCTGCGCCCAGGCCGCCGAAACCACCGCAGCGAGTTCGTCGTTGGATTCGCGCGCGACATAGAGCCAGTCTGCCGGGCCGCCCAATCGCGCCGCCGTGTAGCGCGCCAGCGTCTCATCCCGTCGCAGCCGTCCGGCATAGGGTTCGGGCAGGATAATCATGTTGCGCCTCGCAGCAGGCGTTCGTAGGCGATGCCGATCTGCGGCGCGTCGCCTGCGCTCATGATCAGTACGACTGCCGGGGCGCGCACTCCATCACGCAGCGCCGCCACCGCATCGTCAAAGGTCGCCGTGTGCCGCGCGTCCGCGTGCTGTATGGCTGCGACGAGCGCCGCGCTGTTCACACCGGGCATCGGCTGTTCGCGCGCCGCGTAAATATCGGTGATCAGCACATGGTCTGCCGCCGCGAAGGCCGTCACGAAGTCCGCGAAAAGTGCCTGAGTGCGACTGTAGGTATGTGGCTGCCAGATCGCCCAAATCGCCCGTCCGGGATAGCGCTGGCGGGCGGCGTCCAGCACCGCGCGGATCGACATGGGGTTGTGCGCGTAGTCATCAATGATGGCGATGTCATTGATCTCGGCGCGCAGTTCAAAGCGTCGCGCCGTTGGTTTGAAGCTCGCCAGCGCCGTCGCAGCCTCCGCGAATGGCACGCCAGCATGATGCGCGACCGCCAGCGCCGCCAGCGCGTTGAGGGCGTTGTGTGCGCCGGGCAGCCCCAGCCGCACCGTGCCGAGGGTCACTCCGCGATGAGTGACATCGAAAACCTGCTGACTATCTTCGTAGCGCAGAGTATGAATGCACCAATCGGGTTCGCTCGCTGTCAGCCCGTAGCGCTTATGTGCAACGTGGTGCACAGACAGCGGCGGCGTGTCCGCGCCCGTCAGCAGCAGACCGTCATGCGGCAGCAGCGCGGCGAAACGGCGGAAGGACTCGATCATCGCTTGTGGCGTGGGGAAGAAATCCGGGTGATCCCATTCGATGTTGGTGATCACGGCCACGTCGGGGCGCAGGCCGAGGAACATGTTGTCATACTCGTCCGCTTCAACGACGAACCACCCACCCGCGCCGACGCGCGCGTTATCGCCTGTGCTACCCATCACGCCGCCAACGATGTAGCTGGGATCGCGTCCACAGTCGAGCAGAATATGGGCGATCATGGCGGTTGTTGTCGTCTTGCCTTTCGTGCCCGCGACGCCGATGACGCGCTGCCCGCGCATCAGATCGGCCATGATGTCCTGGCGCTTATAGAC
>JAEUQX010000025.1 GCA_016788625.1 Anaerolineae bacterium | reverse complement strand
ACCCGTGGCATCTGTCTTCTCGCTGGTTGCGTAAGATCCTGGCGCATACCTTTGCCGTCTATTGTTGTCAGCAAGCCAATCTCGATTCCTCGTTGGCCTTCGCTGACTTGTTATCTTTTTGAAACCCGCACATCGGGTTAGTTAAATTTTAATATATTGCAACACTCAGGGGACTGTTATCTGGAACGAACAATATTCGCCACCGCTAGAATCACCTCTATAGATATGGAGGTGCAATAAGCGCAGGAAATAACGCAAATGACTGTCTTCCAAATCAATCGATGTTTTCTCATATCGCAGAACATCTCCTCAATCCACATTCATTGTCGGTAAGCATTCCCCGCCGTGCGTCGAGCGGATTGGTTGCCAGATACCGGGGTAAACGAAGTCAAACGTTGCCTCAGGCTGACCAACTAAACAACATGAACGCACTGAATATTGCCTGCCATGGATGCTTACCCCGCCCCCACCACGCGCTCCAGCATCGGCTCGAAGCCTGCCGCCCGCCACGCGCGCAGCCTGTCCGTTGCCGCGTGAATGAGCGCCAGCACCGCCTCGCGTTCGGTCGCGTCCGGCGCAGAGTCGCGCCACAAGCTGTCGAGCAGTACATCGGGTTCACCCGGCTGTGAGGCGCGCAGCAGCTCCAGCGCCGCCGCCGCACCCAGCGCGAAGCGTACCGGGCGGATGCCCTGCCGCAGCGCCAGGCGCATCGTGCCAATCAGCCGATCATCCCAGCCGAGCTTACGCTGCGGGTCGCGCCCCACCCGCTCGACCGTATCGCGCAGGTAGGGGTTGGTCATGCGTGCCAGCAGGTCATCGACATAGGCGGTGTACCCGGCGGGTGTGAACAGCGCATCCAACCCGTCGTACTTGCGAATCAGTGCCCCGCCCGATTCTTCGATGAACGCCGCGCGCAGGAACGCCATCAGGCCCGGCTGCTGCGGCAGTTCCGCGATGGTCTTCAAGCCGCGCGTCCACCCCAGGTAGGCGGCCAGCGCGTGCGCCGCGTTGTGGCCGTAGAGCTTGGCCTCCTCGAAGGGCAGCAGGTCGGCCTTCTCTTCAAACACGCTGATGCCGCGCGCGAACGGCACACCGTTGCCAAAGTCAATGCGCGAGATCAGGATGCGGTTGAAGGCCTCGACCAGGAAGGCGCGCGACCCGCCGGAAGTCACGGGCACAAGTCCGGCCTCCTGCATCTCCTCTGGCGACGTGACCACCCCGCCCATCTTGCCGATCACCGTGTTGAGGAAACGAACGTGTTCGCGCACCGTCGCGTGTTCCGCTGCGGGGATCGCCTCGAAGACGCGCGCTTCCAGGATTTCCGCTGCGTGGTTGTGGTTCTCCGCCGCATAGATCACCGCGCGCGGCCCGCCCGCCCGTGCCTTCTGGCGCAGTCCTTCGGCCAGGATGTGGTGCAGGCTGCCCTCGTCGGGTGAGGCATAGAAGCTGACGCTGGGCACTGCCGTGCTGATCTCGTGCGCGTCGGCCAGCGCTGTGATCAGCCGTGCCCGGTCGTCGGGCTGCCCCGGATTCTCGATCTGCACCGGGCCGACGCTGGCCTGCTGCACACCATCCGGGTGAGCGATGTTGACGCGGAACATGCCGCCGTCCTGCCGGATAGCCGCGACCACCTCCGGCACAACCTCCGCTACGACCAGCCGCCCGAAGTTGCCGGACTGAAAGGCTTCGTACAGGAACAGGTTGGACTGTATCGCGCCGAAGCCGAAACCCACAAAGGTGTGTGTCCCGCTCAAGGCCATCGTCAGCGCATCTCCTGCCCGCCCGTGACGTTGATCGCCTGTCCGGTCATGTAGTTCGATTGCTCCGAGGCCAGGAACAGCAGCAGGTTGGTCACGTCGTCGTAGGTGCAACCGCGCTTCATCGGCACTTCATTGATGTACTTCTGCCGCACTTCTTCTTCGGTGATGTTCCAGCGCTTGGCGTACTGCTTGTAGAGCGAGTCGACCCACAGCGGCGAGTCGAGCAGGTTGCCGGGGCAGATGGCGTTGACGCGCACGCCATATTCGGCCAGTTCCAGCGCGGCGCTTTGCGTTAGCCCGATGCCACCGAACTTGGACGCGGCATAAGCCGAGTTCTTGTAACTGCCCTTCTTGCCAGACTTGGAGTTGATCTGGATGATCACACCGCTGCGCTGCGGCTTCATCACGCGCGCCGCGTGTTTGATACACAGCATATAACCCACCAGATTGACGTTAATGACCGCCTGCCACTTCTCGACCGGGAACTCGTCAATATCCCCGGCGATCAGGATGCCCGCGTTGGCGACCAGCACGTCCAGCCTGCCGAACTCCGCCACCGCGCGGTCGATCATATCGGAGACCTGCTGCTCCTGCGTCACATCCACTTTGAGGGCGAACGCGCGGCGCCCGGTCTGCTCGACGGTTAGCGCCGCCGTCTCCTGGGCAGCAGCCTCGTTCAGGTCGGCCACCAGCACATCGCAGCCCGCCTGCGCCAGCCGCAGACAGATCGCCTGTCCCAGCCCCTGCGCGCCGCCCGTCACCACTACTTTTCGATCCTGCAACATCGCGTTCATCATTCACCTCATCAGGGCAGCATCAGGTTCAGGAATTCCGTTTCGGCTTCGGGCGTCCACTCGCGGCCATCGCGCAGTTTGGCATAGACTGTCGGCAGTACGTCCTTGAGGGCAGGCAGTGGCGTCAGCGGCATCTCCTTGATATGTGGGAAGATCACCACCTTGCCGGGGAAGACAGCGTCTTCAACCGCTTTCAGCCCGTCGCGGAAGGCGCTCAGCGAACCGACCGCCGCCACCGCACGAATCGGCGAGAGGATGCCGGACTCGGCCTGCTGGAGCGTGATGCGGATGTCATCCATCATCGAGCCGGAATGCCCGATGTAGCGCACACCCTTGCTGTACACGTCGCTTAGATCAAGCGCTGCCATCGTGCCGCGCGCAACGCCCGCGAAGACGTTCATCACCCCACCATGCGCCAGATAGGTCGCGCCGTCGCTGATCAGGCGGGGCACTGGCGCGAGGACGACCACATCATCAAAACCGCGTTCTTTGTACGCCGCCAGCTTTTCCGCCGCGTCCGCGTTCATCGGGTTGATGCAGATGAATTCGATGCCGCGCGCCACCGCGTCCGCCTCGAATGTGACGCGCAGGTCTTCCAGGCGGTGATCACTTACGTCCGTGCAGACGATCAGCGCCGGGGGCTGCTGTGCTTCGATGGCGCGCTGCACATGCATCCGCCCCATCGGCCCCGCCGCCCCGATGAACCAGGCGCGCCCACCAGGTTGCAGCTCTGAGCGCACGGGCTGGTCGGCATACGCTCGCGCGATGTCCGGATATGCGCCGCCGACGTACAGCCAGCGGTTGTAATGCACGCGGCCAATATCGACCTGGGCGACGCGCGGCAGTGGCTGTTCGGCGATGATGGCGAACACGCCGAAATTCGCCAGATGCGGGCTGGCCTGTTCGATGCGTGCTGCATCCGCGCCAAGCAGGATGATGTCGTCAATCGCGCTCACGGGCGGTTGGCTGATGTCATCCACGACCGTCACCGTGATGCCCAGTTCGGCAGCGCGCGCCCGCAGCCAGTCCGCGAAGCCGGCGGGCACATCGCTGAGCAGCAGGTGCGCCGGGTGCGACGCCGCGTCAAAACCCGCGCTGATGCTGTAAGGACGCGCGTCGTTGGCGTCCGTGCCGATGATCCACGCCGTGCCGCCTGCCTTCAGTATCGTGCGGTACTTCAGGCGATAGGCCGCGATCACACACGCCCAGGGTTCGGTCAGCGCGCTTTCGACGTAACCCGTCGTCTCCTTGAGCGGCAGCAGGTAGTTGCCCTCGTCGCCGTTCAGCACGCGCTGGTCGATCAGGCCATATTTGGAGAAGCCGCCTTCGATCTCGTAGCCATAGGCATAGCCCACGCCCTTGACGTAGACATCCGCCTGGATGATGAAGCGGTCGCCTACCTGATACTGCTCTTTGAGCTGCTCGCCCACCTTGACGACCGTCATGCTGACCTCGTGCCCCAGCACGACCGGGTTGGTCTGCATGTTGCGGTAGATGCGCGGGTGCTGCTGGCCGAGCTTAATCACCTTGATGTCGGAGAAGCAGATGCCCACCGCGTCGTGGCGCACCAGCAGTTGGTCCGGCGCGACATCCGGCAGCGGCACCTCAATCGGTTTGCCGTCTTGCCCCAGGTTTTCGAGACCCGCGCCGTACAGCGGCCAGATCGTATTGTGATCGGGCAGCGCGGGATCGGCGTGGCGGTATTCAACTAGCTTGTCACTCATGCTGCATTCCTCACTTAAGAAGCTATCTATAACAACCGTTGCCGATGCCTCACACGGTCTCCGTTTTGCTCCCCCTCTCCCCTCGGAGAGGGGGCTGGGGGTGAGGTTTCTGGATAGATGGCTAGTCGTTCAATTTTGCAAGAATATCGTTCGGCGTGAGTTGATCGTTCAGGTTGAGCGCCGCAGCCCGACCGGGGGGCAGGCGCTTGCCAACCTGTGTATAGAA
>JAEUQX010000024.1 GCA_016788625.1 Anaerolineae bacterium | reverse complement strand
GCGTCCGGCGTGATCTCGACACCCTCGTCGGTCACGCGCAGCACGCGCTGGAGCGTCGGCAGTCGGCTGCCCTTCGTCGCCCCCGTGTAATCAACGATGTGATTGTACTGGCGGAACTGCGACGGCTCCTCCAGAATGACGGTGCGGAAGCCTTCCAGTTCCAGGCGGTCAGCGGCCACATACACCATGTCATCAACCTCGCCCGCATCCACCAGCGCGACAGTCGGGCGCGGCGCGCTGATCTGGCTGGGGTTGGGCGGACGCACTACCGTCTGCATCAGCTCTGCCACCGCTTCACGCTCCATCATCAGCACCTGCTGCCCGGCGGGCGAGAAATCGTTGCGAACCTCGTGGCGCTGGCGGAAGGTGTAGTAGCTCACGCTGCTGGTATCGATGTTCAGCGCCAGCGGTGCCATACCGAGCATATCGCCCAGCGTCATGTCGGTGGTCACGCTGTCGCTCAGCGCTGCCCAGGTGTCCGGCAGATGCGTCAGCCAGTCGCTCGCCCGCAGTTCACGCCAGAGCGCGCGCAGCACATCCTGCTGCCGCCGTCCTCGGTCGATGTCGCTGCTCGTGCGACGACTGCGGACGTACCACAGTGCCAGTTCCGAGTCCATGTGCCAGCGCCCGGCGCGCAGCGTGAACATCTCCCAGTTGGCCGGGTCCTGTTTGTCCAGGTCGCGCTGCTTCAACTTCCAGTCCTGGATGGTGCAATCGACGGTGATGTTGATGCCGCCCACTGCGTCGATGATCTCGTTGAAACCCGTGAAGTTGACACGCGCGTAGAAATCGATGTTCAGCCCCAGGTTGTAGCGGATCGTCTCGCGCAGCAGCCCGATACCGCCGCCTTCCACGCCCTCAGTTTCGCCGTAGAAATAGGCCGTGTTGATCTTCTGCATCGCGAAACCCGGTACAAAGACGTACAGGTCACGCGGGATTGAGACGACCGAGACCGCGCCGACCGTGCGGTTGAGCGAGATGATCATCAGCGAGTCCGAGAGGCCGGGGTTGGCCGGGTTCTCAGTGGCACTGCCCAACAGCAGGATGTTCACGATGTCGTCTGTCCCCTCGTCGACGAGCGCCATGGGGTCAGGGATGGTCTCGTCCGTTTCCGCGATGGGGGTGGCGTCCTCCTGCGCGGCGGCGGGCAGGATCAGCAGCGCCGTGAGCAAGGCGAGGCAAGTGAGGCGAATGAGGCTGCGCATGATTGATTCTCCAGTGGTGCTATCTGTAGCGTAGCACGACTCGGCGGGCGCGAATTCGACGCTTGTTCGACGATCAGACCATTTTTCGACTACCATCGGGACAGGTATACTCATCACGATAAACCCAATCACCACCATGAGGGACGGACGCTACCATGATTCTCTCGATAGACTTCGGCGGTACCCGCACGCGCGCGGGCTGGTTCGACGCGGATCTGCGCTGCCTGAAGCGCGAAGAAATGCTCTCGCAGACCAAAGACCCGCAGGATGTCGTCATCCAGCGCATGGTTGACCTGGCGCGCAGCGTCGTCCCGCCCGGCGAGACGCCCGCCGTCATCGGCATCTCGTCGCCCGGCCCTCAAGCCTACACGGGTGTGATCATGAACGCCGCCACCGTGCCACATTGGGATCGCGTGCCGCTGGCGCAGATTATGAGCGATGCCTTCAACGGCGCGCCCGCCCACATGGAGAACGACGCCAATGCCGCCGCGCTGGCCGAGTACGCGATGGGCGCGGCGCAGGGCTGCGACCCGGCCATTTACATGACGGTCAGCACGGGCATCGGTGGCGGCGCGGTGGTCGGCGGCAAGCTGTTCACGGGCTGGCGCGGGCTGGCGGTCGAACCCGGCCACGTCAAGTATCCCGCCCCGGATGGACGCCTGCTCAGCCTGGAAGCGTTCGCCTCTGGCACGGGCATTGGCAGGTTGGCGCGCGAGAAGCTGGCTGCCAGCGATATGCCGTCACTGTTACGCAGCGCGGCCTCGGTGGATGGCAAGTCGGTCGGGCAGGCGGCACAGCAGGGCGACGCACTGGCGCTGGAGGTGATCAACGATGCCGGGCGCTGGCTGGGGCTGGGGCTGATCAACATCGTGCATATGTTCAACCCGCAGTGTGTGGTGCTGGGCGGCAGCGTGATGAACCTGGGCGACCTGATCCTGAAGCCCGCGCTCAAAACCATGCGCGAACTGCTGATCGACCCGCTCTACGACGACCCCAATCTGATCCGCATGGCCGCCCTGGGCGAGGATGTGTGCCTGATCGGCGCAGCACAGCACGCACGCAGTAAGCTGAAGTAAGTGATGGGTGATGAGCGAAGCGAAACTCGGCAGTATTTCGAATAATGCGCCTGTTGCATTTGCTGCATTTAAGGGCTAAACTTTCTCTAGAAGTCCATAAAATGGAGGCACTTGCCCCATGCTAACCTATCGACGATTGCCACCCACGGAGCGCGAGTCGAATCTTGCGCGCACGTCCAAGCAGTTGCTTTCGCGCTATGCCCGCACTGACCAACC
>JAEUQX010000730.1 GCA_016788625.1 Anaerolineae bacterium | reverse complement strand
GCACTGGGGCGTGCAGAAAGTCGTGCTGCTGGCGGGCTACACCGTCAAGCTGGTGAACCAGTGGCTGATCGAAAACGCCTTCATGCCGATCATCGCCCAGACCAACGACAGCCTGGGGCTGGCGCTGAGCTGGGTCTTCGTTGTCGCGCTGCTGGTGCTGGGGATCACCTACCTGCTGGCCGCCTTCATCCGACTGGATGTGGTCGCGCCGCGCAGTGCCATCCTGTGGTATGTGGCGGGCATTCTGTTCTTCACCATTGGGCCGAGCCTGTATCAGGGCATGAACACCTTCCGCCTCAACATCAGCCAGGTGCTGTACCTGAGCGTGCTGCAGGGACTGGACGACAATGCCGGGGACTTTTCGTCGCTGGCGCAGGTCAACTCCACCGATCTGGACTTCGGGGCGCTGTGCGACCAGTTCGATGTGTATCTGCCCGGCGCGACGGGGGCTGGCGCGATTGACGGACTGGACATCGCGCTGGCCTATCTGCGCGGTCATGCTCAGGATGTGATGGGCTACCCGCAGCCGCTGTATTCGCCCGGCTGCGGCATCTACCTGCAAAATCCCAATCCTTCAACCTGGGCGGGCGAAGGTGGCACATCGGTGGTGCCGATGGACTGGAACATGCCCGGCAGCTACTTCGACCACAGCGTCGCGCCGCTCACCTGGGATGGCGTAGACGATGCGCTGCGCGACCGTGCCGTTTCACTGGCCGGGTCGTCGCAGCAGCGCGCGCTGACCGCGTGGCCGCTGCTGCTGTTCGGGCTGGTGGAGCAGATCGTGCATCTGCTGATCACGATAGCGATGGGCATCACCTTCGTCTCGTTCGGCATCGCCATCCTGTTCGCCTTCTTCAAACGCACCGAGAGCATCGCGCACAGCATCATCCAGCAGTGGATTGAACTGATCGTCCAGACCGCCATCATCGCGCTGATCCAGGCGTTGGTGATTGGTTTCTTTCTGGCGGGCGCGGCAACCGGCAGCGCTCCGGCGATCATCGGCATCGGCCTGATCTGCCTGGTCTTCATCGTCATCACGATGTGGTCGGGCATCAAGGCGGTGTGGAACAGCTTCAACCGCCTGTTCAGCGCGATGGGACAGGCCTCGGGTAATGTGCTGCTCACGCCGGGTTCGGTCACCTCGGCGGCAGCGCTGGGGGCGGCGGGCGGGACGGCGCTGATGACCAGCGTTGGCTCACACGCGCTGGCGGGGATGAATGCCCTGAACAACGGCGCGACCACCGCGCAAACGGCGGGACTGATGTTCGGCGGTTTCAGCAGCCTGAGCGGCGCAGCGCGAACGCTGACCCATCTGCCTGGTGTACGGGGCACGGCGCTGGGTGACGCTGCCGAGCAGTTCAGCGAAGGCGCGGCGACGCGGCAGGTGGCACGCAACATTCCCGTCATTGGGCGTGCCGCTGCACCGTTAGTCGGGGCGGCGCTCTTAAGCGACCGCGATCCGGCCAAGGCCGCATACGATGAACAGGGGCGGCTGGTTTCCCGTCCGATGCTGGTTCCTGCCGTTGGCGAAGCGCTGGAAGGCTGGACGCTGCCGAAGGACGCGCAGCACAAACGCGGCGCACGTCCGCAGAACGCTGCTGACTGGTTTGAGGACGAAAATGGCGAGATGATTGCCGGATTCACCCCAGCCAGAGCACGGCGCAGCGGGATGTTCACGCCGGTTGCTGCTGTGTCTTTGAATGAAGGGGGTGAGGACAAAACGGATGCTCGACGCAGACAGGACAAGAGCGATTACGCGGCGGAAATGAACAATGAAGAGATGGAGCAGCATGTTTCCGATGCGCTGAAAGCCTCCACGGGCACACATTCCACGCTGGGCGCGATGGTGGAAAAGGATGGCAAGTCTGACATGAGCCGCTTCGACCAGGCGGCAGCGCGGCTGGAAGCGAGCGCCGAAGCGCTGGCGAATGTCGCCCGCCTGCACATGCAGGTCATGCTGGGGCAGTTGAAAGTCACGGGTGGCGGCGATGTCGCTGGTGTGCTGGGCGATGTCATCCGGGGAATGCAGGCGGAGCGAGTGCAGAACGGGCAGCCTGCCGCTGGCGGCGCTGACCATCTGACCGTGGCAGATCGCATGGCGCGGGCAATGGGGATCATGCCGGTTGGCGGTGAGAAGCCGCCTATTCAGCAGGATGTGTCACGCTTTGGCATGTTCACAGATCAGGCGCTGCGCCTGGGCATTTCCGGCGAACAGGTAGAACAGGTGGTGCGCGAAGTCAAGTCGTCACCGGAGGGCAGAGTGACTGACGAGACGCGGACGACGCTGGTCGAGCAGGTACGGGCGGACGGCAGTCTGTCCTACGACAGCGCCCGTGAGGAAGTCGACCGGCTGGAACACAGCGCGCAGATGCTCCCGAACGAGATCACCGCCTTTGGTTTGATGGCCGTGCCTCAGACGGTGGTTCAGCCACCGCTGGAGGAGGTGCGTCCCCAGATCCAAGTTGAACCGGCCATCACCGTCGAGCCGCAGGTGGATGTTATCGTCGCAGCGCCAGCGGATGAAGGCGATACAGCCTACCGCGAAGCCGTGCGGCAGCAAGCGGCGCTGCGCGGGAGCGGCAGTGTCATGGGAGGCAGTACCTGATGGAAACGCTCGGCTACCATTCTATTGAAGAACTGCGTGTGCTGTCGCTCAATGAGCTTCATGCGCTCTGGGAACTCGTCCCGACAGATCGCCAGCGTGCCTACAAAGCCGCCTACGAACGCGAAGTCCGCACCGCAGGCGCTGTTGGCTCGGATGAACTGGAACGGCAGGTGGCGGCGGAACTGCTCAAACGCTATGACGAAGCGGCGCTCGTCCCGGTCGGGTCGCGTTGGGCGCGCACGCCTGGCAGGGTGCAGGAAGCGGCGCAGCAGAATGTCGTGCTGGATGCGCCAGAGGATGAAACTCAACCCACTGCTGGCAAGCCCTCTCCAAAGGTGATGCTGGTCGTCGGATTGGTCGCGCTGCTGTTCTTCGGCTTCCTGTTCACGCGGCTGCTGAGCGGACAGTCATCCGGCAAAGCGGAGGTGACGCCGGAGGTCAGCCCCACGCCAAATCCGCTGGTCAGCCCGACCCCCACACCGCTGGCGCTGGAAGCCCAGGATGATGTCATTCAGGGCGGCGACAGCGGGCGCGAAGCCGCCTATCCGGTCAACCTGCAGATCATCCTGCCGGATGGCGCTGCGCCGCGTGTGTGGGTGGTGCAGCGCCGCCGCGTGCAGGCATCCGAGTGGCGTTTCGACCTCAATCCCGACACCGCATCCTTCGTCAACGGCATGTCGGTGCGCCCGGTGATTGGCATCCCCTGGTCGGAGGAGAACGAAGCGTACTTCGACGACATTGGCGCAGGCACATCCTTCCTGCTGACGATGAACACCGGGGCGGTGCTGCGTTTCGAGTTCGATGACAGCCGCGACGTGCGCCGCAGCGAGACCAGTATCTTTCGCCAGGTCAGTCCGGGGCTGGTGCTGCTGCTGATTGGCGAGACCGATGCAGATGGCTTGCCTACCGCGACGCGCACGCTGGTCACGGCTTCCTATCCGCCCGTGCAGGAACTGTCCCGTGATGGGCAGATCATTGGCATGGACATGACGCTTCAAGAGGGCAGTGTCGGTGAGCAGCTTCTGTTGGGGGATGCTTCTGTTACGTTGCAGGATGCCCGCTTGCTGAGTGACCAACCCGATCTGCCTGCCGACAGCCAGTATCTGCTGCTGAATTACGAGGTGCTGGCAGGTATAGAGGCGCTGGATACGACGGCGTGGCGGGTGGAGTTCGTGGATACGGGCGGACAGATTTACACACCAAATACCATCGCCCTGACCCACACCGACTTTGACGCGCTGCCTGCTGAAATCCCGGCGCTGTCATCGCTGTCGGCCTCAGTCGGGTACATCGTGCCGACTGCCCTGCAAAGCGGGCGATGGATGATTACCGACACAGCGGGAAATGGACTGTCCTTTGTCCTCTCGTTTATCGCCGAGTCGCCTGATCTGCGCTACGACGGGGTAGATGTACGGTTGGTCAGCGTGACGTATGTGGACGGGCAAACCACGACCCATCTGCGAATCTACAACGGGCGGACCGAAACCCTGCATTTCACCCAGGACGACATCTGGCTGGCGCTGGGCTACGCGCCTGAGCCGCCCGGGCCGCGAAACCCGGCAGAAGGCTTAACCCCGTTCGATCTGCTGCCCGAGCAGGCGGTCGATCTGAGGCTGGTGTGGTACTGGGGCAGCGAACCCTACGCCAGCATGGGGGTCGGTGAGTATCGTTTTGCCATTCAACTGACACGCGGATCATGACGCGGGTAGGCCAGCCTGTAATTCTGCTCACCGTGCTGTCAGAACTGCTAGACGCAACCTGGAATCCTCGTCCGGTCGGGGGACGCGCTTTTGTTAGGGTGAAGGGGGATTGGGCGCGCTGCGCTCAACCCGCCCTGTATCGACCTGAAACGAGGAGATGTTCCCTTGAAACCGCTTTCGTATCCTTCACAACCCCATCCGTCCGTCCGCACACGTCTGCCGCTGTTCTGGCTCACGCTGGCGCTGCTGCTGTTCGTCCTCTCGCCCTTCACGCTGCTGGCGCAAACACCGCTGCGCCTG
>JAEUQX010000724.1 GCA_016788625.1 Anaerolineae bacterium | reverse complement strand
TCCGCTGCTTTCCATTAACCGGACAGCTTCACGTTTAAACGCTTCTGTGTACTTTCGACGCTCTATTGCCATTGGCCTCTGCTCCTCGATTCAGTGTACCTGTCTCTTAGGTTTTCCTCCACTGAATCGGGGCAAGTTCATACAACGTCAGCACACGGTTGAACAAGCTGAAATACAGTATGTGGTACAGCCTCATGCGAACCCTCGCTCGCAAGATGAAAAGCAGCGTGTCCAAACTCATGCGACGTTACAAAATGATTGGTCCGAAAACGGGCAAAAAGTGCGTTGGTGTCGAGATGAAGACCGATAGAGGTGAGCGTCTGATTACGTTTGGAGACCTGCGACTGGTAGTCGATTGGAATCCCTACGACAAAGATGTTGACCCTTATCATCCTGCATTGCGTCGACGAGAACTTATCTTTCGTCTGAAACACCACGAATGTGAACTTTGCGGGCAGTAAAGTGATGCCCTTGAAGTCCATCACATGCGACGGTTGAAAGACATCCGAAGAAAGGTTCGAGAAGGCAAAGCACAGGAATGGGAACTGGTGATGGCGGCACGCAACCGAAAGACGCTCGTAGTCTGTCGGGAGTGCCACCTGAAAATTCATGGTAAGAGCTTGAAGGTTCACTAGAGAGCCGGATGAGCTGAAAGGTTCACGTCCGGTTCGGAGGGGGGTTGTTGGAAAAGTGCGAGCAACTGCAATGTTGCCGTAACTCGCTGGCAGCCTACCCTACTAAACCGCCTAAGCCAACAAGCGCATCGGATTCGCTGATCTGCGGCACGTTTGGAAATGGCTGCAAGACAGCTCACGAGCGCTGTGGTGTGTGATCCTTACGAACGGTACGGGCGGTAATTGTCCAGCAGATAGTGATGATTGATCCCAGCGATGAGTGCTGCATCGGGAGTGTCAAATATCATGGGCAATAGAAATCGATGAGATGACAGGGGTAATGAGGATAGCGGAGACGGTAGTGTTGACGGGAGTTCCAGAGAAAGACAAAGTGCTTGATGGCACGATGCAAGGCATGGAGGCAACGGGAAAAGCAGCGGGATTTGCGAGCCAAGCGGGCCAGGTAGTGACGCAATTCGGCATTATCACCTTCCACACGGTAAGTTTCGGTTTTGTCTGGCATGGGCGTGTGAATGCCTGGGGTGTAGAGGAGCGACTGATAGACGGCCAGTAAATCACTGTCGTAGAAACGCGCTTGTGGGGCGACATCCACCAGGGCTTGTAGGGTGGTCGGCGTCCTGGAGGGAGCTACCGCCCAGCCAACAATGCAACTGGTGTGCCGATCAACTAGGGTCATGACGTAAACTTCGTTTTTTCGCTCTACAAAAGTATATAACTCGTCCATTTCAATGACCGCAACCTGGTCCGGAAGCGGGGCTGGTGGCAGTTGGGCTACGGCCGCATTCACCCAATTAATGACGCTTTGGTAGCTCACGCCAAATTGCCGTCCAATACGGCGGTAGTTGAGACCATCACTGTATAGTTTGACCGCTTGTTAGCGGACCGACTCATCGTAGCCCGCGGTCTTCAGTTCTGGTGTGTACTTGCGCCCACAATGTTGACACTTGTAGCGTTGGCTGCCGTACTGCGTCCGCCCAGTCTTATGTTGTTGTCTGCTCGCCTGACAATTCGAGCATGTGTTCATCCCCCTATTCTATCTTTACCCACTCTTTTGACACTCCCCGATACTTGCGTGTTTGCGCCAAAAATGTTCGCAAGTATATACCTTCGTATCGAACACAGAGACTCATTCGCTTTGACGAATTTTTCTACTACTGTTGGCATAAGAAAAGAGTGACGGTATACTCTGTTAGAATTATTCTTTAAAACTAACTTGCAGATAGGTTACTACACGATCACCGGGGGTAGGCACATTGTTGACACTCAAACGGTTGCTGTTCATCTGCGGTACTTTGTTGTTTGCATTTCTGACAGTTTTCGTTTTGTCGGCTCAAACGAATGATCTTCCCAATCGTGGCTCAGCAGCGACCAACACGGATTCGTATGGCGATCTGAACTTTACCTTCGCCTATCCTCAGAACTGGGCAGATGCTCAATTGGGCAACATCCCCCGTGGGGGCGCTGCACTCTCATTGACTCAACGCGATGCGCTCGGTCTCGAATCTTCAGTCGCAGTCTTAACCCTTACACTCGTAGAGGCTGAGCGTGCAATAGATGCACTAATGACCTCTGGCAGCTTGACCTTTGGTCTGGCAAGTGAAACGCAAGCCGCTCAGAGCCTGGTCATAGCAGAGCGTGATGCTGCTGAGCTGCGTGGGATTGTTGAGGTAGGCGGCACTGAACGCGAAAGTCTTATATTGACCATCCAGGTTGGCCCTCAGATCTTCGTTTTGGGGCAGTTGGTCAGTGTTGGTCCTCCCCTAGATGAACTTGCCACTTTTGTTCAGGACATTCTTGCATCGGTAGAGATCGATTTACCGGAAGACCAACCGACGGCGACCAACACGCCGATTCCATTACCCACCCTGCCGCCGAAAGACTGTCCCTGGAAAGCTACGGCTACGATAGCGCGCTTACGAGTTGCCAACGCAGAAGAAGCTGGTACGGGGCGCGATTTTGGCACTGACGGCGATCAGATCATCCTGACGATGGCACTGGGGCCGACACTGCCCAATCAACGGGTAGACCCTGGTATCCTGGGCACATTCCGCTTTGACTGGACGGCGAACCTGCGAAGCGGGGATGTTCGCGAGGAACTGGGTACGCTCACTCGTGACATCTGCGACGAAGAATTCGGCTTGGTTGTCGATATCGTCGAAGACGACTCGACTCCGTTTGGCCCAGTATATACACGCATTGGGGAGTCGTTGTTCCTGCCACTGGTGGTTGCCGGACAAGCAGCCGAATACCCGTCGGATGTTGTTGAACTGTTCCAGGGTGAATCGCAAGATGGTGAATACGAATATCAACTCGCCATCCGCATCGTCATTCAACCCCAAGAAGACATCACAACTGCGGACTTAACGCCAACACCAACGCCTTCGAATACATTCACACCAGCTCCAACGAATACACCGACGCTGACGCGCACGCCGACGGCTACCTTTACCCTGACCCCAACTGATACGCTGACGCCGTCGAACACGCCGACCCAGACGAATACCCCTACCAACACAGCGACCCCGACGCAGACATACACGCCGACGATTACGCTCACGCCGTCGATTACTCCGACGCCGAGCAAGACGCCAACACCTTCAATCACACCCACGCCATCGCGCACTTTCACACCGTCACCAACCTTTACGCCCAGCAAAACGCCAACGGCGACGGCCACTGCCACAGCCACCGCGACGGCTACCCTTACAGCAACCCCGACGGCGACTTTCACGCCGAGCAGCACTCCGACTGTCACTCTCACCCCAACAGTCACGCTCACGCCTTCGGCCACATCGACGCCGACGCCAGTAATCTGCCCCGGCGCCTTGCCGTCACGTCTGCTGCCTGGCATGGAGGCGCGCGTCATCCCCGGCGGGAACCGCAATCGTGTTCGCACGGATGCCACCCTGAACGGAACGGAGCTTGGGCGTATTGATCCGGGTGAACAGTTCTTTGTTCTGGATGGCCCTGTCTGTGCCGACGGCTTTACCTGGTACCTGGTGGACTATTTCAACCTGGTTGGGTGGACGGCAGAGGGTGACGCTGAAGAATACTGGCTGGAGCCAGTCACGAGTGTACCGACGGTCGAGGCGAGTGAGGATGAGTGCATAGTCACGGCCAATAGTCAGGTCAATCAGCGCAGCGGCCCCGGAACCACATTTGATCAGGTGGGAACGCTGCGCGCTGGCGATACGCGAGTCGTAATCGGCCGGGCGACGAGCACAGCCGGATTTACCTGGTGGCAGCTTGCTGATGATTCGTGGGTACGTGAAGATACAGTGACTATCTCGGGCATATGCTCCGGCATACCCGAAGTGAGATAGTTCATGAGCAAACAGAACATCTTCATCAGCTACTCGCATGTGGATCGTGATTTCGCCACCCATATCGCCTCCGCACTGGCGAAAGAAGGGGTGAACATCTGGATCGATGTCGAAGATATTCCGCCAGGCGAGAACTGGCGTAATGCTATCGATGAAGGCTTGAAGACCGCTGAGATCATGCTGCTCATCATTTCGCCGGAGTCGATGGCCTCCGTTGAGGTGCAGAGCGAGTGGAATTACTTCCTGGATGAGAAGAAGCAGATCATCCCTGTCTTGTACCGGAAGGCCGAGATTCCAGCACGTTTGCGATTGATCCAGTGGGTCGACTTCTCTCGTGGTGGCAGCCAATTCGACAACAGCTTGGCACTTCTGCGTGATCGCTTGAAGCTACCCATTGGTGTGCTGAGTAAGTCTCCTGTCCCAACCGCTCAGAAGACTGGGCGACAGCCTGACTCACCACGCGACAACAGTGGCAACCGCACGCAGATCATCGTCGCCTTAATCGGTGCTGCTGCGGTGATCGCTGCGGCAGCAATCGGTCTGATACCCGCTGTTTTGAATCAGATGAACGCAACTCCGGCCTCGAATACGCTCACACCATCTCAAGTCGTCACACTGCCTGGAAGTCCTTTGGTATCACCTGTCGCTACGTCGTCGCCCGTCATGCCTGATGTTGTTACGCCGAGTGTGCCTGTCGGCACATTCGACATCACCCTGATTTACGGAGGCGCAGACAGCTTCGTCGTTCGTGCCAATGCTGTAACAAACTTCAGTGGGCTGGCCATCCGTTCGACGGCTGAGGATGTCTTGCTGACAGATGCGTTTTCTGATCTCGCTGTTGCGGGCTTCGTGCTTCAGCCCGGAGATTGTCTCGTCTTTTTGCGGACTGGAGAGACATCGCCCTTACCGCGCGGGTGTCAGCGGCCCTTTGAGCGCGAACTCGCTTCAAATGACACCTTCTGGTACGACAATACTGGCAATCGTGTTCGCGATTTGGTGATGATCTCTGACAGTAATACGTTAGGTATTTGCTCTGCCCAGGGCGGCACGGGCACCTGTAATTTCAAGAATTCCTAAGGATGGGGACTATGCAGCGTAGAGTCTTGGTGAGTGTCCTGGCGTTCCTGTTGGTATTGTCGCATACCGTTGTGCTGGGGCAGGACAGCAGTACGATGATCGCATTTGTCGGCAAACGTGCCGATAATGAGGATATCTTTCTGACAACACAAGACAACAGCATCACCTACAACCTAACAAATGCGCGTTCGCGGGACTGGCATCCGTCATGGGCCAGTGATGGTGCGCGCATTGCCTTCAGCACTGACCGAGATGGAAATAACGAAATCTATGTGATGGACGCGAATGGTGAAAATCCGCGCAATGTGACGACCAATCCTGCCAGCGACACATCGCCGGATTGGTCGCCTGAGTCCGATGAGATCGCCTTCGTCTCAGATCGTGACGGTGGTTTTGACCTCTATATTGCCGATGTTGCAACTGGTACTGCCCGTCGGCTGACGACCGATGGACAACCAAAGAGCGACCCGGATTGGTCTGCAGACGGAAGCGCTATCGCTTACTGGGAACTGGCAGGGCAGGCCGCTCAACTGAAGGTGATAGACGTTGCCAGCGGGACGATCACGCTGCTTCTGTCTGAAGGTCAGAACCAATGGCCTGCCTGGTCACCAGATCGTTCGCGCATTGCCTATTTCAGCACATCTGCCAACAATCTGGCCGCCATCCGTCTCTACGAGCTTGCCAGTGGAAATGTCGAAGACCTGGTGAGTTATAGTTTCAATAGCGCCCGTCCAGAGTGGTCACCAGACGGAAGCCAACTGGCCTTCATGAGTGATCGTGATGGAAATTTCAATATCTACATTGCCTCTGCCGACGGGCTAACGCTTTCGCGGCTGACGAGCAATCCCGAGGATGACACATCGCCAGCCTGGCAACCGCGCCCTGCTCAACTGGATTTCAGCAACACAGCACTCGGTCAGGGAGTGAATGTTGTACAGGGCACGCCCGATCCCGCTCTACAGGCCGCGCTCGGCCCTGGTGATGCTACGGTCTACGCGCCAGAGCAAGCCAATGTGGATGACTTCATAACTGTGCGGTTGCAGCTTGATCCCCAAATTGCGGAAGGAGCGCCCCAACCCACACCGGAACTTCCCGTACATGAAGTGCAATCCGTAGAAGTGTACCGTTTTATGGGTGCGAGGTTACGCGGTGGCAGCGATTTTGCCGATAAGTTTGATTTGTTTTCGCCCGCAGATTATGTGATTCAGGTTCAAGAGGATGGGGATAACTTCTGGGAATGGGAACTATTCCCGCGCGGCACAGAAGCAATCGGCACGAACCCCTTCGTCATTGAGCTGTATCGACCAACTTTCGAAGAAAACGGCGCCGTGATCGAATCGCGATTGGGCATGTTCACATTCAAGATTGATGTGGTCGATGGCTCAGCCGCGCCCAGTGAGTATGCTATATCGACACCACCAGACGAACGGCCAAAGATTGGATTTACCGTTCAGTACACGAGCCAGGAGGCATTATCAATTGTCTTTACGCAGTCAATTGATGTATCGACGATGTCTATACACGGCCCAAATCATCCGCCCTTTATCCCTGTGCAGACCTTCGACGCGCTCCAAAATGTGCAGAATCTGGCACAAGCAGGCACATGCCTGACTTACATAGCGGATGACGCCGCGCCTGTGCTGATCTCTGAGTGTCAGACCCAACAAACACTGCTCTATGAACTCAACCTCGGAGATATTTTCTGGTTCCTGCGTACCAGAGGCGGGATTCAACCGGTTCAGATATACCTGAATGGCGAGACGTATTCCTGTTCCCAGGCAATCGCACCGGAACGCTGTGAATTCTAAATGTCGAACGTAACCAGTAAGTAGTGTGTGAGGGAAGGTCAATGCTCAATCGAATGGGCTGGATGGGTGTGTTTCTGCTGGTAGGGCTGATCCTCAGTCTGGGAGCAGCGCTGACGACTGCCCAGACCAACACGGTCAATGAACTTCAGATTGCCTTTGTCTCTAATCGACTGGGCAATGAAGACATCTTCATTATGTCCGTGAATGGGGAAGCGGAGCGCGCGGGTCGCCTTACCGAGAGTGCCGCGCGGGACTGGGATCCGGCCTGGTCTCCTGATGGAGCGCAGATCATCTTCAACAGTGACCGGGATGGACGTGATACGCTATACCTGATGGATGCCGATGGGAGAAATGAGCGCGCGCTGTTTCCGGGAGAAGTGTTCAACGACTATGAGGCTGCATTCTCACCGGATGGCACACGCATCGTTTTCGTTTCGGATCGCAGCGGTATCGGGCGCGATATTTATACAGCCAATGCCAATGGCAGTGATGTCCAGCCGATCACTGAAGATGGGCGTATCAAGGGCAGCCCTACATTTTCGCCGGACGGGCAGGAGATTTTGTTCTGGGATCAGACGAATGATGGCACCCTCAATGTCTATCGCTACTTCATAGCCGAGGACAGAATTCAAAGAATCACAGAAGGCGGGGTAAATGGTGCGCCAGTGTGGTCGCCATTGGGGGATATCATCTACTTTGATAGTGATCGCGGCGGCGACTTTTGGGCAGTCTACAAGACCGATCAGAATGGCGCAGCGCCGGAGCGCGTGACGGACAGTGGAGTGAACAGTGGACGGGCGACGATTTCACCTGATGGCCTACAGATCGCGTTTGTGACTGATCGCGATCAAAGTGACGACATCTATCGAGTGAACGCGGACGGCACAGGGCTGACTCGGCTGACAACCAACGATGCCTCAGATCACAGCCCGGCGTGGCAGCCCGCAGTCCCCCCCATCGTTGTCGAAGTGGCAGCGCTGCCGACGCCTGTCCCATCAACTGATCTGCTTGGCCCCCCACTCGTGGGGCAGAGCGCGAGTGGTGTGGAAACACTGCCGATAACCCTTGAACGCCTGAAACTGGAGTACGGCATTCAATCCTGGCATGACAATGACTGGTTAGGTGCCGGGCAGCGCGTCGGCGTTATTGATACAGCCTTTGGTGGCCTGGATGTATTTTTCAGCACCATTGCCGAAGTGCAGCTGCCAGACGATCAGACCATTCAGGACTACAGCAACAGCAACGACACGCATGGTACGGACGTTCTGGAGATTATTCACACTATTGCGCCGAATGCCGAGCTTTATGCCTGCCGCTACAAGAGTTCGTTGGAGGAACTGACAGCCTGTCGTGACTGGATGGTGCAAATTGGCGTGAAAGTTATCAATCACTCGGTCGGCTTACCGATTCTGCCGCTCGATGGCAAGAGTCCTTGGGCGGAACTGGTAAACGATACGTATGCTCAAAGTGTGTTGTGGGTCAACTCGGCGGGGAACTTTAACCAGGGCTACTACAGTGGGAATTTCCTCGATAGCGACGATCCGGACAGCGCGCATGACTTCATCGTGGGTAACCAACCAGCCGAGATGGTTGTTGATCTGGGGGAAGGGCAGCGTTACTCTGGCAATATTCTCTTGAGTTGGATTGAACCAACGGAGATTACGGATCAGTTCGGCCAGGTCGTGCCCATCTTCGAGCCTGCCCAGCGCATTGATCTCGACCTGCAAATTGTCGATGCCAATGGAAACCCGATCGGGCCTCAGGGAAGCGGGCAGGAGCGGCAGACGGAGAGCTTTGCTGTTCAGCCTTTTGAACGTGTCCAGCTCGCCGAAGTCAGCACACCGTTCAAAATAAGGATCGTTAACGCCGGGCAAAGCTTCCAGGAACGGATACGTTTTGATGTATTCGTAGAATTCGCACCACTGGAGATCCGTGTTGAGACCGGCTCAACCATCGCTCCAGCGGATGCGGTACGCTCTTTAACGATAGGTTCGGTCAATGGTAATCGGCAGCTAGGGGCTTATAGCTCGCGCGGTTTGACGATCGGTGTTTACACGAAGCCTGATCTGTCGGCTCCAGGAGAGATTCTGCTCTCTAGTGGGCGCGCCTTTATTGGTACCTCAGCAGCCGCTCCCGTGGTCTCTGGCGTGGCTACGCTGCTGCTTGAACGCAACCCGGGCTGGACAATTGACGATTTGTACGAATCCCTCACCGAAACTTATGTGATTGACCAGAACAACCTTGAGTTTGGGGCGGGCATCCTTCAGCTTGGGCCGCCGGGTATCAGCCGTCAGGGGGGACAGGTGCTGGTTATTCCGCCCAAGACGGTATTCCCACAACCGGAAGAGGTTTTCGTCGATGAGGGCTATCAATGCCCTGGTGCTATCCCGTCGCGTATGGCATTAGATATGCCCGGATACGTCAACTACGATCTGGGACTGGCAATTCGACAGACCCCCGGAGGTGCTGAACTAGATCGATTGGATCTCGGCCAGTTGTTTACGGTCATTGGTGGCCCGGTGTGCAGCAGTCAACTGAATTGGTGGGAAGTTGAACTCGATACGGGCGCGATTGGCTGGGTTGGTGAAGGTGAAGACTACTATCTGATCGCGCCT
>JAEUQX010000648.1 GCA_016788625.1 Anaerolineae bacterium | reverse complement strand
GGTGGGCACGGGGCAATCCCGTCCCACCTTTTTCAAAACACGGAGGCCTGTATGGGCCAGTACATTTTTCGTCGTCTGCTGCAATCAATACCTTTATTTGTGATCGTCAGCCTGGTGATTTTTGTCCTGCTGCAATCTGCTGGCGACCCGCTGGCGACGATGGGCGGACGCGTGCCGCCGCGCGCGGAAGATCGCGAACGTCTGCGCCGTCAGCTCGGCCTCGATCAACCGCTCATGACGCAGTATCTCTTCTGGTTGATCGGCAACGATTGGACGACGTTCGACCGCGATGGCGACGGTGAACCGGAAACGCCCGGCACACGGCGCGGGGTGCTGCGCGGTGACTTCGGCAATTCGATTGTGACGCGGCAGCCCGCGATGGAGATCATCTTCGAGCGGCTGCCCAACACGCTGCTGCTGATGCTCACTGCAGAAATAATCATTCTGAGCTTCGCGCTGCTGATCGGCGTGATCTCCGCCATCCGGCAGTATTCGATACTGGATAACGTGCTGACCGGGATAGCCTTCATCACCTTCTCGATGCCCATCTTCCTGGTAGCCTTCGGGCTGATGTATATTTTCGCAGTCAAGTTCAGGGAGTGGGGGCTGCCGTACTTCCCGACGATCAGCAACCCCAACGACGCCGACAATCTGCGCGAACTGATCTGGGTGATGACGCTGCCCGTCGTGACGATCTCGATCATCAGCATCGCCGCCTACAGCCGTTACATCCGCTCGAACATGCTGGAAGTGATCAACTCCGATTACATCCGCACGGCGCGCTCCAAAGGGTTGACGGAACGCTCGATCCTTTACCGCCACGCCTTTAAGAACGCCGCGCTGCCGCTGGCGACGCTGATCGGCCTGGATTTACCTTTCCTCCTGGGCGGCGCGGTCGTTACCGAGCGCATCTTTGCCTGGCCTGGTATGGGGCGCTTGTTCATCGACCACCTGGGGCGTTCGGATTACCCGGTGCTGATGGGGCTGCTGATGCTGATCACGGTCGCGGTGGTCGTATTCCAGTTGTTGACTGACATCGTGTATACGTGGCTCGACCCGCGTATCCGCTATTCATAAGGGGGCACAGATGAGCAGCGGACAACTGAGCGCGCAGCCCGTGAGCCTGAGCAAGACGCAGCAGGAGATCAAGCCGCAGACGCCGCTCCAGCGTGTGGTGCGGCGCTTCGTCAAACATCGGGCAGCGATGGTCGGGCTTTTCGTGCTGCTGGGGATCATCATTTATATCATCGGCGGCTCGTTCGTCTTCAGCGAAGCCTTTGCCAACCGCAACGACACCAGCATTCGCCTGCAGGCGCCTTCGGCGGAACATCCCTTCGGCACCGACCGCATCGGGCGCGACATCCTGGCGCGGACGATCTACGGCGGACAGATTTCGCTGATGATCGGGCTGCTCGCGGTGATTGTAGAGGTCACGCTGGGCACGACGATCGGCGCGGTGGCGGGTTTCTATGGCGGCTGGATTGACTCAGTCCTGATGCGCTTCACCGAGGCGATGCTGAGCATCCCATCGCTGCTGCTGCTGCTGGTGATGGCGAAGTTCTTCGGCAGCCGAATCCCCAATGTGGAGTTATTCGGGCGCAGTTTCAGCGGCAGCGTGATCGTTATCATTCTGATCATCGGCTTCACGAGTTGGATGGGGCTGGCGCGCATCGTGCGCTCGAACGTGCTGGCGCTCAAGGAGACCGAGTTCATCCTGGCGGCGCGCGCGCTGGGGCTGCCCAACCGCCGCATCATCCTGGCGCACATCCTGCCGAACACGCTGGCGTCGATCATCGTGGCGCTGACATTGGGCGTGGCGGGCGCGATTCTCTCGGAAGCTTACGTGAGCTTCCTGGGGCTGGGCGTGCAGCCGCCGACGGCCAGTTGGGGCAATATCCTCACCGAGGCGCAGGAGTTCCAGATCATCCGCGACGCGCCCTGGTACTGGTTCTTCCCCAGCCTGCTGATTTTGCTGACGGTGCTGAGCATCAACTTTGTGGGCGACGGTCTGCGCGACGCGCTCGACCCGCGCTCGGATAAGAAAGTGTAGTTAGAAAAATCCATCGTCCTCGCCGCCGAGGAGGTTGTCCATAATGCCGTCCTCGTCCTCGTCGGTTTTGCGGCGGCGACGGCGGTCACGCAGGGCGGGGGGCGGACTGTATTCCACGGTTTGCCCCTCGGCAGGCGCAGAGATCGGCGGCGGGGGGGCAGCGGACGCTGTGGGTGCGGTGCGAACGTTCGGGTCGCCGCCCTGGCGCGCCACTGCTGCATCGAAATCCAGCGAGCGTGCCCGGCTGCGCAGATCACGACTGGACGGGCGCACG
>JAEUQX010000618.1 GCA_016788625.1 Anaerolineae bacterium | reverse complement strand
GAAAGCATCAGGTGAACGGAGTGCGGCAGCCCGTTCAAACCCATCAGGCGCACAGCATCAAACTCGGTCATGCCCGGCTTGAGGCCGAACAGCACATTCCGCACCGCCTGCGAGGTCTGCGTCGCCGCGAATTCGAAGGCCGCCAGTTGATCGACTTCGTTGATGATACGCTGCCCATTTACCGGATCGATCAACGCGGGGGTGAGATTCAGCACCTGCCCTTCTGTGCCGACGATAGCGCGCAGCGTGTCCGCGATGTAAGCCGGGATGTCCAGCCAGTTGGTATAGGTTGTGGTATCGCTCTCGTCGTATTTCCAGCCGATCACGCCGACCTTGCTGCCCGCCGTGATGCCCTGCGCGCGCAGGATGCTTTCCAGCGACTTGCTGCGGTCGCGCGGCTGGCCGGGCAGGCTGAAATTCTGGTAGAGGATGCGTTCCAGCTTAATCGGGCTGATCTCGGTATAGCCCCAGCCCTCGTTGCCCACCAGCAGCACAGGCGTGCGCGCGCGAACCGGTTTCCAGCCCGCAGGAGCGGTACGGCTGAATAGCTGTTCCAGGAAGCCGTCGCGTTCATGTGTGAGGATCAGCAGGGCTTCTTCGAAACGCGGGTCGTAGCCCGTCAGATAGGCCATGTTGGCATAATGTTCGCGGTCGCCATAAACCAGCACGGCGTCGAAATTCCAGCCCGCCGCGTGCAGGTGGAGTTTTTGCAGGCGCTGTTCGTAGGTGGCCGCCGGAATGCGCGGTTCCACGCTCGGCAGCCCAAAATCTGGCAGTTGCAGGGGCGCGAGTTCGATCTGCATCCTCGGTCAGTCCCTTCGCAAAAGGTGGGTTAAAGAGTCTCCGCCAGCCAGGGCGTGACAAAGCCGCGCTGCATCATACTCAGCGAGGTGAAGGTGTTGAAGAAGCTCAGGATGGAGAAGGCAATCGCCGCGCTGCGGTCATCGCGCCCACGCAGCAATGAGTACAGCCCCGGCATGATCACCACCAGCCACGACATGTAGATGAAATAGGTGATGGTCCGCGCGGTACGCAGTCCCTGCGCCGCCATGATGATCCCCAGCAGCGCCACTATCCCGGCCAGAATCGTACTGGTCGCCACCGCGCCCCAGTAATTGCCGGAGATCGACTGGTTGCGCGCGGCCATCACCGCGCCCCACACACCGAGGATGCCTGAATACAGGATATGCATATTGAAAAGAACATTATGAACGTCGTTCAGCGTCATGATGATTCCGACACAGTGGTCTGCTTGGGTATGGTGAAGAAGAAAGTTGCGCCCTCGTTGAGCTTGCTCTGGACGCCGATGCGCCCGCCGTGCCCTTCGACGATGGCTTTGGCGATGGCAAGTCCCAGCCCGGTGCCCGCATAGCGCCGCGCCGTACCGCCATCGACCTGATAGAAGCGCTGGAAGATTTTCTGATGTTCGACTGGGTCGATGCCGATACCATGGTCACGCACCGTGAATTGCAGCATAGGCCCACCCGAATCTTCGACGCGGATATCCACCGTCTCGCCGCCACGCCCGAATTTGATGGCATTATCCACCAGGCGTTCAAAGGCATCCGCGATGGTGTTGGGATCGCCCAGGATCAACTGCGCGCCATCTGGGAACTGGGTGTTGAAGCGCAGCCCGGCATCGTTGGCGCGATGGGTGTACTTGCGCAGGACGCTGCGAACGATCTCAATAGCATCCAGCGGCTTGCGCTCGTAGGTACGGCTTTCCAGCGCCTGCACCGATACGATGTCCTCGACCAGTTCAGCCAACTGCTGCGCTTTCTGGTTGATCGTGTTCAGCGCCTCAAGCTGCTGCTCGTTGACGCTGCCGAACTCACCTTCAGCCAGCAGCCCGCCGTAGCCCAGCACGGAGATCAGCGGCGTTCGCAGCTCGTGCGAGACATTCTGAATGAATTCGTCCTTCACGCGGTCGGCCTCTTGCAGCTCACGGTAGGCGCTCTCCAGAGCGCGGGCACGGCTGTCCAGCGACTGATACAAGCGGGCGTTCTCCATCGCGCTGCTCACCACGTTGGCGATGCCCTGTGCCAGCCGCACTTCGCTGTCCTCAAAGGTGCGTACGTCCTGGCTGACCAGCTTGACGATACCGACTGTCGTACCACGCTCGACCAGCGGCACCATCATCACCGCCTGCCCGCCGCGCTGCACCAGCCAATCGACCTCGCCGGGGTCGTTTTCCAGCCCCGCCAGCGTGCCCATGCGGATGCTCTGCGTCTGGATGACGGCCTTGATCGTCGGGAACTGTTCGACGGGCAGCATCACACCTGGCCGCCGCGTCCATTCCGCGAAACCCATCTCGCGCAGCAGCAGCATCGTATCATCTTCGCGCCGCCACGCCCGCAGCATGACCCAACAGGTGCGCCCAACCCCCAACAGTCCCTCAGCCAGATCGCTCAAATCCTGGAAGCCCGCGCCGAGCAGATCAGAGTCATCCTCGATACGCTGCTGCCACGTCAGCATCATCTGGTCAACGGCTGCGGCGTCGTGGTCTTTGTACGATTGCTGCGTGTCGATGCTGTAAAGATGTGCCGCGCCGACGATCCGGTTCTGCATATACAGCGGCACGATCATCATGCTGATCATGCCGAATCGCGAGAGGGCTGCACGGTCTTCGGCAGGTAGTTCGGTTTCCAGCAGCGAGGCCAGGACAGGCAGCCCGGACGAAAGCGCCGCGCGCGTCAGCGGCTCATCGGCCAGCGCGCGAGCCGGAGCCGACGGTGGCGCCCAGGAGGTATCACTGATCTCCGCCATCGATTCGAGCCGGTTCTTGGTGGCGTTGTAGGCCATAATCGTACAGCGTGCCACATCCAGCCCGGACGACAGGTTGCGCGCGATGTTCTCCAGCACCTGCGAGAATTGCAGCGTGGATGAGGCGGCGGCGCTGGCGTTGAGGAGCGTTCCCAGCTCGTTCACGCGGCGCTGCGTCTCGTCGAACAGGCGCGCGTTGATGATCGAAACGGCAGCCGTGCCCGCCATGCTCTCCAGCAAGGCGATGTCGTCCTGGTCATACGTGCCTTCGATCTTGTTGACGACCTCCAGCACGCCAATCACGCGCCCCACTGTCATCAGCGGCACCGCGATCAGGCTTTGTGTGTTCAACCCTGTCTGCTGATCAACCCCTTTGTAGAAACGGGGGTCTTTGTCGATGTCCGCGACAATCTGCGATCTGGCCTCGCGCGCCACCCACCCTGCGATCCCATCGCCGACAGGCACGCGGATCCCCTGCATCATGTCGGCAGCGTGACCGACAGCAGCGACAGCGATCAATTCATTCGGGTTTTCACGATTGATCAGAAACAGCGACGCGCCTTGCGAATCGACAACCTCCATCGCTGAACGCAGAATGTTATTGAGCGTTTCCTGTACAGAAATCTTGGAGGTGATGGCGTGCGCGGCGCGGTTCAGCGCCTGCAGGCGATTGGTCTGCCGTTCCAGTTCGGCCTCGCGGCGCTTCTGGTCAGTCATATCGCTCAGCACGATGACCTGATTATTGGTGTCGTCGGACTGCGCGCGTGAGCGGGTCAGCCAGACGGGAATCACACGGTTTTCGCGCGTCATCAGGCGCTGGTCGAACTTCATCGTCGCCGCGCCCTCGCGCAGCAGACCGATCATCACTTCGCTGCGGTCATCGGGGTGGAACAACTCCCCCACCGAACGGTTTTCCAGGTAGCCGCGCGGAAAGTTGGTCATACGCAGCAGGCGGCGGTTGACGTACTTGATCGTACCCTTCGAGTCGATCACGACCAGACCATCGCTCATCGTGTCGAGGATCATCTGGCGGAAATTCTGCTCGCGGCGCATCTCTTTTTCGCGTTCGGTCAAATCGCCGATCAAACGCGAGTAGTCGAGCGCGATAGCGGCCTGCGTCCCCAACGTGGTGAGCAGCTGCCGGGCGCGTGGCGACTCGGCGTCATGCTGCCCCAGCGTGCCCAATACCATGATGCCGGGCGTCTTTCCGCCGACCGTCAGTGGGACGAGCGTGAGGTAATTCAGCCGCAGCAGTTCGGTTGCGTTGTAGAGCGGCAGCGTTTCCGGGTTGTTCTTCAACTCTGCGGTTGGCAGGTTGAGCAGCATCTTGCGCGAAAGGAAGGTCGAGCTGAATGGGTGCGAGCCGTCCTGCAGCGAATAAACCGGCGCTGATTGACCGTTGGCGACGCGGCTGAGAAAGTCGTTCTCGATGCGCGCGCCCGCCGTGCTGGCAAGCTTGCTGCTCATCAACACCTGATGTTCGCTGTCATGGAACAGCAGCCAGATCAGTTCGCACGACAGGATCGTCAGGCCGGAATGTGCCACCTCTTCGAGCAGGCGCTGCACATCAATCGGCGATTGGGTAGTCGCGGCGAGCGTGTTTTCAATACGCACGACCAGATCGGCCAGGTTGACCGGCTTGGTGATGTAATCCACCGCGCCCGCCATCATGCCTTCAGCGCGGGCGTCGCTAGGGTTCTTGGCCGTCACCAGGATAACCGGAATGTTCGATGTGCGCCCGTTGGCCTTCAGGCGGCGGCAAGTCTCCATGCCGTCCATCTTAGGCATCATCACATCCAACAGGATCAGGTCGGGCATCTCTTGCGCGGCCACTTCCAGCGCCTGAAAGCTGCTGGTGACCCCGATGGTGCGAAAATTATGTGCTTCTAACCAGTCGCGCAAAAGCTGAACGGTATCGGGGATGTCATCCACGATCAGAATCGTCGCTTTTGGGGTACTGCCGTTGACCATGTAGTGAACCTATGGCTACATCACGCTCTAAGCCAATTATAGAGAGGGTTGGGTTTGTAGCCAAGTTCTGAACGAGAATACACAAAACCTCGTCATGGGGTCATCATTGAGTTCACCGAGCGCGTAGGGCAAAATGAAGGTGATCAATGATGGGGATCAGCCGCATGACCAGCACCCAACCACGCCTCGACCGCCGCCAGCAGCGCACCCGCGCCCAACTGCGCGATGCCCTGATCAGCCTGATTTTGGAACGCGGCTTCGATGTGCTCACCATCCAGGACATCACCGACCGTGCCGACCTGCGCCGGGCGACTTTCTATATGCACTATGGCACCAAAGAGGAACTGCTGCTGTCCGTTCTGCGCGAAGCCTTCGATGCGCTCGTCGCGGAGGTTGAGCCATTCATGCATGGCGACCTGCTGGCGGGCAAGACGAGCCTCGAACCATTCCGCGTGATCTTCCAGCATGTGGCGCAGCACGCTGACCTGTACCGCGTCATCCTGGGTGGCCGCGGCGGGGCGGAGGTTGCCCGCAGCATCCGCGCATATCTGGCCGGGCATGTGGGGCGCTCGCTGGCCGCCGTGCCGCGCGGGACGTTGGCGCTGCCCGCCGAGGTATTGGCGAATTACATCGCCGGGGCGGAGTTGGGTTTCATCGCCTGGTGGCTGGAAAGCGGCCAGCCCTACCCGCCGGAGCAGATGGCGGTGATGGCGCAGCAGCTCATCCTCAACGGCGTACTGCCCGCCCTGCCCTGAGGCCGCGTCCATTGCGCGTGGCCTGTGCGCTTGCGCCCGTTTGTAGTCTATAATCTGTGCAATTCACCGAAATTATAGACAAGCTGAGATGTCGCCTTCCTCGTAGTTGCGGCCGCCGGCATCTGGCTGATGGGAGCACGCGATGACACACCTATCTGATCAGGAACTCACTGCACTTGAAACACGCCTGCGGGACTTCGACCCCAGCGTGCGCGCGGCGGCTCTGGCCGAAGGGCTGTCCCTGCTGAAACAGGGGGCTGTACCCACTGAGGCCGAAGCCGAGGTCGCCAACCTGCACTGCCACACTTTCTTTTCGTTCAACGCCTACGGCCACTCACCCACCTCGCTGGCCTGGCTGGCGCGGCGACGCGGCTACAAACTGCTCGGCACGGTCGATTTCGATGTGCTGGATGCCGTTGACGAATTCCTGAACGCCTGCGAACAGCTTGGCGTGCGCGGCAGCACGGGCATCGAGGTGCGCGTGCATCTGCCGCAGTTTGCCACGCGCGAGATGAACTCACCGGGCGAACCGGGGGTACTCTATCACATGGGGGTGGGCTTCACCTCTAGCCATGTACCGGAGTCCGTGCGTCACATCCTGGCTGACCTGGGGGCGCGGGCGGACAAACGCAACCGCGAGATGGTGCAGCGCGTCAACGCTTACCTCGACCCGGTGAAGATCGACTTCGAAGCCGATGTACTGCCGCTGACTCCCAAGCGCAATCCGACCGAGCGACATCTGGTAGTGGCCTACGTGCGCGCGGCGCAGCGCCAGTATAACGACCCGGCAGCGTTCTGGGCTGACCGGCTGAACACCCCGCTCGACAAGATCACGGCCATGCTGCCGGAATCGCCTGCCCTACAAAATCTGATTCGCGCCAAGCTGATGAAAAAGGGTGGCGTCGGCTACATGCAACCAGACGCGGGTTCATTCCCGGACATCACCCCGCTCAACCAACTGATCACGGCGTGCGGCGCGCTGCCCTGCGCAGCCTGGCTGGACGGCACGACGACAGGCGAACGCGACATCCACGAACTGCTGGAACTGCTGATGAGCCAGGGCGCGGTGGCGCTGAACATCATCCCCGACCGCAGTTGGAACCTCGCCAACCCGGAAGAGAAGGCCACCAAGCTCAAGCTGCTCTACGAGGTGGTCGAACTGGCGCGCGAACTCGGCCTGCCGCTCAACGTCGGCACGGAGATGAACACCTACGGCCAGAAGCTGATGGACGACTTCGATGCCCCGGAACTTGCCCCAGTGCGCGCGGACTTCATTGATGGGGCGTATTTCGTCTACGGCCACACCGCGCTGGGACGTGCGGCGGGGTTGGGCTTCCAGAGCACGTGGGCGGCCGCCCATCTGCCAGACCGCCGCGCCCGCAACGCCTTCTATACACAGGTTGGCAAGCGCCTGCCCCCCGGTCGGGCTGCGGCGCTCAACCTGAACGATCAACTCACGCCGAACGATATTCTTGCAAAATTGAACGACTAGCCATCTATCCAGAAACCTCACCCCCAGCCCCCTCTC
>JAEUQX010000570.1 GCA_016788625.1 Anaerolineae bacterium | reverse complement strand
CTGCATGGTGCTGACGGGCAGCGACAAGGCTTTCGCGGCGGGCGCGGACATCAAGCAGATGGAAGGCACAGACGCCGTGACGATGGCGACGCAGGACGACTTCACCGACTGGTCGCGCCTCTCGCGCATCCGCAAACCTGTGATCGGTGCCGTGTCCGGTTGGGCGCTGGGCGGCGGCTGCGAACTGGCGATGATGTGCGACATGCTGATCGCCTCCGAGACGGCCAAGTTCGGACAGCCGGAGATCACCATCGGCATCATGCCGGGCGCGGGCGGTACGCAGCGGCTGACGCGCGCGGTGGGCAAGGCGCTGGCGATGGAGATGTGCCTGGCGAACCGCCACCTGACAGCACAGGAAGCGCTGCACTACGGCCTCGTGAATCACGTCTTCCCGCTCGACAGCTATTTTGCAGAAACGCTCAAGCTGGCCGAGAAGATCGCCGGAATGCCGGGCGTGGCCGCCATCATGAACAAGGATGCGGTGAACAAGGCCTTCGAACTCAGCCTGAGCGAGGGGCTGGATTACGAGAAGCGCAATTTCTACCTGCTGTTCGGCACGGAGGACAAGGCCGAGGGCATGAAGGCCTTCGTCGAGAAGCGCAAGGCCGAGTGGAAGCACCGTTGAGGTGCTGTATCCCAACCAAAGAACAAGCCGCGCCCCCGCAACGGATCTCCTCCGGCGGGAACGCGGCTGATTATCGTTCACTCATGCAGCTTGAGTCTGCTGCGGCATCGTCGCCATTTCAGGCCCTACTGCTGCATCACGCCGACCGAGAACGCGGTGAAGCCGCCAACCGTCTCGTTAATATGCGTTTCAAGCGCGCCCGGCATGAAGCAAAAGTCGAAGCGCACGATCTGTCCGTCGCCCACGTACTCCATCCAGACGGTGAGTTCGTCGTCCGTGTGCCACTCGCCACGATTGCTGATGAGACCCAGCGGGCTGTCCACGGCGGCAACCTGTCCATCCAGGGCAACAGGCACGGTCCAGCTTTCTCCATCACCAGACACCAGCGTCAGGTTGGCCTGTCCTGCGTCAGTGAAATCGAAACTGACTGCGTTGGCGAAGAAATGATCCCGGAGACCCAAAGCACTGGGTACAGGCATCGAGATTGGTTGCAGCAGCGCATAGGTCTTCCCGCTGACCAGCGCCGCTACATCCGGCAGTGCGGCCACATCAACCGCCGCCGGAGTCTCGATCTGGGCAATCTGCGCCTCAAGCTGGCTCACGGCCTGTGGATTTTCCGGCAGCGCGCCTTCCGCAACTGTCAGCGCTGCCACCGCATAGTTGAGCGGATAGCCCTGGATGTAGGGGCGGATTGTCTCATTGATGCCGCCGCCCGTCATCACGACGAGCAGGTCTTTATCCGGCGCGAGGACGATGTACTGCCCAGCACGTCCGAGCGCGAACCAGGTATTGGCTGATACGATGTTCCACCACTGATAACCGTAAGTTGTGTCCGGCCAGGGGGGCGCGATCTGCGTCGAGAGCGACTCGGCCACGTAGTCGGCGGGGATGATCTGCTCGCCCTGCCACATGCCGTCGTTCATATACAGATAGCCGAACTTCGCCATGTCGCGCGTCGTCAGTTGCAGACCCGCGAACCCGACTGACTGTCCCTGTGGGTTGCTGACCCAGGTGTAGTCTGTGATGCCCAACGGCGTAAACAGGTTTTCGGCTGCGAAATCCAGCGCAGACATGCCCGTCAGTTTCGTGACGATGGCCGAGAGCACATAGGTATTGGGGTTGCAGTAATGGAACTCCGTGCCGGGAGCAACCATCATCGGCAGGCCGAGCGTGTAATCCAGCCAGTCGTCGCTGGCGAAGATCGCGTCACCGGTGGCTTCGGGCATGAAGGCATCGCACGTGAAGCCAGACCCCATCATCAGCAGGTGGCGCACCGTGAGCGCCTCTTTGTTCGCGTCCATGTTCTCGAACGTTCTGTCCGGGAACAGGCTCAGCACCGGGGTGTCCACGCTGTCCAGATAGCCATCGCGCAGCAGAATGCCGATCAGCGCGCTGGTTACGCTCTTGCTGGCCGACCACATTTCGTGGCGCAGGTCTTGTTCAAACGGCGCCGCATAGGCTTCCGCCACGATGGTGCCGTGACGAATCACCAGCATACTGTCCATGAACTGATCCTGCGCGAATTGGGCGAAGAGACCCGCCAGCTCAGCCGAATCCATGCCTTGTGCTTCCGGAGTGGATATACGCCACTCCGCCGTCGGAAAATAAACTTCGTCCTGGGCAACCGCTGGCGACAAAACCATCGCCAGTAGGATCCCCACGACCAACAGGATCACCTGTGCGCGTTTCATAACGCAAGCTCCTCTCTAAAACAAACAAAAAGCGTCACTCGCAATTGCGCGTAACGCCATATCAGTTTTGGGTGGTTGTGATGTCTCGGCGTCAACGAAGTGGGCATCCATGGGTTATCAGCATGGATCCAGTTCCGCGACACGAGTCTATGTTTTCATGATATACACAATGCGATTATGCGGATAGTGACAAATGTCACGATCGTAAAATGGCAGACCGGGGCACAAATCGCCCTGTACGGTGGGTCGGGGCAGCCGGGCTGGTACCCATCTTCGAGCCTCGCTCATGTTCAGAATGAGGACGTTCCATCATAATGACGTTGGTTTCGTAGGGACCATCCGGACTCATGTTTAAGCGGATGTACAACGGCACGTCCTTTGAGCATCTATTCTGAACAAGTGCTACGATCTGTGGTTCATCAGCCACGCCAGACGTTACAGTGGGTGTTAGTGATATATTTCACTTGCGACATCCTGCCAATGATCACCGCTGCGGCATTTCTGCCCGCTTGAATGCCCTACAGCGCCGGGATTATAATCACACGGTTTGTGTCCGCTTAGAACGAGAGTGAATATGAGCATCCATCAACAACTCCTCGACCGACTCAACAACCGCGAGGCCGTCGTCAGCATCGTCGGCCTGGGCTACGTCGGGCTGCCGCTCGCCGTCGAATTCGCCGAAGCCGGGTTCGCTGTCATCGGCCTGGACATCGCCGCTGATAAGGTCGAGAGCCTCAATCGGGGCGAGAGCTATATCATGGACATCCCGTCGGAACGCCTCAAACCGCTGGTGACGAGCGGCAAGTTCCGCGCCACCACCGACTATGCCGACCTGCGCGACGCCGACACGGTGAGCATCTGCGTGCCCACCCCGCTGACCAAGACCAAAGACCCCGATATGTCTTACGTTGTCGATTCGGTCGAGGCCATCGCGGAGGTGTGTCACGAGGGGATGCTGGTCGTCCTGGAAAGCACGACCTACCCTGGCACGACCGAAGAACTGATCGCGCCCAAGCTGGCGCACAACGGCTTCAAGGTTGGCGAGGATGTCTTCGTGGCCTTTTCGCCGGAGCGCATCGATCCCAGCAACCCCCAGTTCGGCGTGCGCAACACGCCCAAGGTTGTCGGCGGCATCACCCCGGCCTGCACCGAGGTCACGGTCGCGCTTTACAGCACGGCGGTGGATAAGGTCGTGCCCGTCTCGTCGCCCACCAGCGCCGAGATGGTCAAACTGCTGGAGAACACCTTCCGCGCCGTCAACATCGGCATGGTCAACGAGATGGCGCTGATGTGCAACAAGCTCGGCGTCGATGTCTGGGAAGTCATCCAGGCTGCCACCACCAAACCGTTCGGCTTCATGCCCTTCTATCCCGGCCCCGGCCTGGGCGGACATTGCATCCCGGTCGATCCGCATTACCTGAGCTGGAAGCTGAAGACGCTGAACTACAACGCGCGTTTCATTGAACTCGCCAGCGAGATCAATACCTCGATGCCCATCTATGTGGT
>JAEUQX010000537.1 GCA_016788625.1 Anaerolineae bacterium | reverse complement strand
CTGTGACAGCTGCGACGTGATCGCCCGCCAGATCGAAATGCCGGAGACACACATCGGCGACCGCCTGATGTTCCTCGACCTGGGCGCCTATACCAACGAGTACGCGGTGGCCTTCAACGGCATCCCCGTGCCGGAGGTCGTCAAGATCGGCGAGATTGTACCCCTGACGCAGGTCGCGGGACTGTAATCGCGATCTCACAATCATCACAACACATGACCAAGAGAGGGCTGCCTGCGCGCAGCTCTCTTTTTTTGCCGTGTATCTATGAGAACGTGATGAAGGTTGTAGTCATAACGTGGACAATATGTTGACACTATGTGCGTCACGACCTACAATGTAAAGTATCGACAGGCTAGATTGAGATTCATGGCAACACATCGCGTCATCATCATCGGGGCAGGCATTGGCGGACTGAGCGCCGCCGCGCTGCTTGCACAAGCGGGTTACATCGTCACCGTGCTGGAAGCGCAGACCTATCCCGGCGGCTGTGCGGGTACCTTCACGCACCAGGGCTACCGCTTCGAGGCGGGTGCGACGGTGGCGGGCGGCTTCCAACCGGGTGGCCCCCATGCCCTGCTCGCCGAACAGCTCGATCTACATTGGCCTGTCCGGGCGCATGACCCGGCCTGGGTGGTGCACCTGCCCGACCGCAGCATCGCCCTCACCCGCGATAATCGCGATGTCATCAAGCAGTTCCCGAACAGTGAACACTTCTGGGAACACCAATCACATATCGCCGATTTAGGATGGTCGCTCTCCGCAGCCGGATTACCGTGGCCCGCGACCAGCCTTTCGGAAATCCTAGAGCTTGCCCGTGTTGGACTGGCGCACTTCCCTGAAGATTTGCTCCTCCTCCCCCTTGCATTTCGAACGGCCTACCAATGGCTGGCCCAGCACGGGATGGCTCTGGATTTCGCCTTCACCCGCTTTATCGACGCACAACTGCTGATCTCCGCGCAAACCACATCACAGCACGCCAACGCGATCTACAGCGCCACCGCGCTCGATCTGGCGCGCCAGGGTGTGTATCACGTCGCGGGCGGCATCGGGGGACTGGCTGAAACCCTCGTCAGCAAGCTGGAAGCGCTCGGTGGGGAAATCCGCTACCGCCAGCGCGTCACCCGCATCGCCATCGAGAGCGGACGTACAACAGGTGTCTACGTCAAGCATGGCCGACGCGCGAAGGATGAAGTATTTATCCCGGCAGATTTCGTCATCGCCAACCTGACGCCCTGGTCGCTGGACAGCCTGCTGGGTGACTCCAGCCCAGCGCGGCTGCAGCGCGAGGTCGCGGCGCGTTCCGCGGGTTGGGGCGCGTTCGCCCTGCACCTCGGCGTTCGGGCTGATGCGCTGCCAGCCGATTTGCCAGATCATCACCAGATCGTCAGCAGCTACGATGGCCCGATGGGCGAAGGCCACACGGCTTTCGTCTCGCTGTCGCCGGAATGGGACACCACGCGCGCCCCAGAAGGCCGACGCGCCGTCACAGTGACTACGCACACCCGCGTACAGCCCTGGTGGGATGCGTTAGCTGTCAGTCAAGAACACTACATGGAACGCAAACAGCAGTACGTCGAGATGATGCTCAGCGCCATCGAGCGCGCCATCCCCGGCTTTCGCGCGGCAGTCGAGCTGTGTTTGCCTGGCAGCCCTGTCACCTATCAGTTTTACACTGACCGGCACCTGGGCATGGTCGGCGGCTTCCCGCAGCGATCGCTCTTTACAGCGCGCGGGCCGCGCACAGGTATCCCAAATCTACGTCTCGTGGGCGACTCGATCTTCCCAGGGCAATCGACGGCGGGCGTGACATTAGGTGCGATGCGAGTCGTGCGTGATGTACGCCGTTCACTGCCGCTGCCCAGCACCCATCGGCGGGTGTTCTCTCCCAGCATCGGTGACTAAATTTGCTGATTTCGCCCATTGAATTCGTGCCCTGCATCTGCAAGCCGGGTCAGGAATTCACGCTGCTTTGACAAGCCTGATGTTACAATTATTGCGATTGGTACTTTGAGATTGACGCTGCCGAGGCGCACAGCATGACTATCACGGTGCAGTGGGACGATCCCGAAAAAACAATTCTTCGCCGTGAGATCAATTCTTTATGGCAGTGGGACGCTCTGATCACCTCAATTCAAGAGGGGCAGCGTATGATAGACGCCACCGCCCATCAGCAGACCGTCTATACCATCATCGTGATCAACCCAGAGGTCACTTCGCCACCAAGCGGCGTTGTGCTTAAGTGGCGTCAATACGATGCGCTGCGCCATCCCCGTACCGGCCTGATCGTGGTGGTATCGGAACGCAGCATCGTTCGCGCCTTCGTCACGATGATTCGCCGCATTAGCCCTGGTTTCCGTGACCGCTACGCCTTTTCCAGTACGCTCGACGAAGCCCGCGCCATCATTGGTGCGCATCGAGCGAAAGCACAATGAGCATCCCCTAACCCAACATAACGGCCTTCGTAAGCCGGTGCTATACTGTCAAAATGCACACTTGATCAAAAGGGGCCATCATGATTGGCAAACTGCTCATTGTCCTGGGAATCGCACTGCTCGTTGGCGGCATCATCGGTTCGCGCCTGGCATTCACCCCATCAGACTTGGTTATTGATGTCGAACCGACGGCAGAGGAGCTATGTCAATCCGGTGAAAAGCTGGAGATCGAGCAAGGCGCATCATCGTATACCCCTGGCCAGGGTTCAGGCAGGCCGACGTTGTACTACTGCGTGGATGACGCGGGCAATCGCCGCGATGTCACGGGTGAATTCGTAGAGGGACTGTTCGGGCAGGCGGCAGGGCTGATTCCTGCCTTCGCGTCGGGCGTTGGTATTTCGCTGATTACGTCGATACTCACAACTGTTGGCGCGGTGCTGCTGGTGATCGGCCTGATCCTCACCCTCACACGGCGGACACGCACCAGCAGCCTAGCCGGTGTGCCCGTCGTGGGGGCGGGCGGTGTTGTCCCTTCGCAGATGATGGAACAACTGCGCCGCGATCAAAACGTCACAACAGTCATACCCAGCGCGCCGGGCAGTGACCTGACGGCACGACTGCGCCAGCTCGATGAAGCGCGCAAGGCTGGCCTGATCACGCAGGAAGAGTACGACCGACTGCGCCAGCAGCTCCTGGATTCGCTGCAATAGTGAACGATCAAGGGAAGAGAGCGTTTTTCACCGTGATGAACACCGCCATTATCGCCAGCAGCAGTAGCAGCATCAGGATAACAGTGCCAGCAGCCCGCAGAAATCTCATCGCAGAAATCCTTTCCAGAGTGCCCCCTCAGTAAACAGCAGGTGAGGCCGCTGCCCCACCTGTTGTCGTCATTCGACATCTGGCGCGCTGGTGCGTTCCAGCCGCCAGTACACGCCCTTCTCGCGCGCCATGTAGCCGTAGTCCACCAATGCGCGCCGCAGCAGCGCATAATCCTCGTGGTGGCGCTTGAGCGTCTCGTTGACCTGCTTCTCCGGGTACTGCTTGCCGTACTCAAAACGCTCCACCAGCCAGTCCAGCACCACCCTGAATTTACGGTCGTTCGCCGGGATGTGCGTCAACTGCTCGCCCTTGAAGCACTGTTGCAGCACTTTGCGTTCCCACTCGTCACCCACCTCGTCGAACGGCTTAACCAGCGAGGCAAAACGTTCCCGGCTGAAAACCTC
>JAEUQX010000508.1 GCA_016788625.1 Anaerolineae bacterium | reverse complement strand
TATCGCCAACATGGCCGGGACGTGGATGGGGGTGATCTACGGCTTCGCGGGGATGCGCGTGCGCGATGGCGTGCTGACCTTCGCGCCGTATCTGCCGCCAGGATGGGAGTCATACCGCTTCCGGCTGGCGTTCCAGGGGCGACGTTTGCGCGTGAGCGTAGATGGGGCCGGTGTGCGCTGCGAACTGCTGTCTGGCGCGCCGCTGACTGTGCAGGTGAACGGGCAAGCGGTGCGGCTGGAAGCGTAACAACCTGCGGGCGGATAAACGACTTAAGAGTCTACTCCGCCCCTGCGAATATTGCAGCGTGAACGGAAGAACCAGATAGCCAGGCTTAATTTCGCACCTACTCCAGCAGCGTCGTAAACCACCCATACGCCGCCGCCTGTGCCGCGAACGTGCCGACTGCCGCAATTGCGCTGACCACCAGCCATGCGAGCGTTACAATGCGAAACCTCTGCGCGGTGGCGGGCTGATGTTCGGCCTCATCGCGTCTGCTCTTTGCCCAATAACGCAGTCGTGCCTGGGCATAACGATTCACCACCACGATACTCACGGCAAGCGCGACAATTACCGTCATGATCTGCGCCACGTCTGCCAGGCCGTAGCCTAACGCCCCGCGTACGATGAAGGACTGCAGGTACGATAGCCCAACGACGCTGATCACTGCCGTCAGTCCGCCGATGAGCGTCGTCTGTAGCGCCAGCCGATCCGCGAGCCAGCGCTGGCTGGCATCCTCAAGCGGGCGCAGGGCGCGGAAATATGCCCAGCGGAATGCGCCGTAGCCGAAGACCAGCAAGTACACCAGCCACCAGCCCGTCCAGATCGCTGCCACGCCAGCGGGCACGATCAACGAGAGCAGCGCCGCCGCCAGCACGAGACGGCCTCGGCGCGGCGCGTCGGGCGCGGCATCGGCAAAACGCAGGGTGAGGGTGACGCACGTGATGACCACGACCGCCGTTACTGCTGCGACCATCGGGTAGTAATCGGTGCGGACATCGGTCAGCCAGATTATGACGCCCACGATTGCTACTCCGACCAGCGCGAGGGTGGTCAGCAGGGCATAGCGGCACGCACGGGGGTGTGGCAGCAGGTAGACCCACAGGCAGTAGAGCAGGAAGGCGTGCAGCAGCGCGAAGGGTGGGATGAGCAGCGCCAGCGCGACGATGCCGAGCATATCCGGGGGATTCGTGATGGTCAGCGGCAGCGGGTTGAGAACATCAATTCCCGCCGAGGTGATCTGCCAATCGACCAGCGCGGGCTGCGCAGTCAGCCGCCCGACCAGCACGCCCTGTGTACCCATCGCGATGTAGAGCGTGTCGCCCTGTAGAACGTTGCTCACCTCGCCAAACGGTAGTTGGAAACGCGGCGCACTCTCGTCATCTTCCAGGAAAAAGAAGCGGAACATCGGGCGCGGGAATGACCAGACGGTCTGATAGTCGATGGTGAGCGCCTCGCCGCGCATCTCCAGCGCAACGTCGCTGGCAATTGTTTCGGCGAACTCGTATGTCGAGGGACGCCAGCTTTGTCCCTGGTCGTCGCTCTCGTAGACCACGTTTGCCCCGTAGCTGAAGCTGGTCGCGTCGTCGCCGCTATAGACCAGAGCGTAGATACGACCGGGTTGGTCGGGGTCGCTCGCCACACGCCGGACGGAGGGCGGCGCGTAATATGGTCCATCACAGGCGATGGCGGCGAGGACGAGCATCACGAACGGAATCAGCCAGCCCCAGCGGGGACGGGGTTCGGCGGCGCTTTTGTGGTTCAACACGGTTACTCCCTGGTTCACCACCGCAGTGTAGCATGATCCCGTTGGCAGCTACCGCACGCCAGACCTACGCAACCAAGGCGCGCTCAAGCGTCACCCCACCCAGCCCAGGCTGATGCGCCCGCGTTCTTTCTCGACGGCGAGGATTTCGACGGTGATCACGTCGCCTACGCCGAGGCTCTGGCCGCGCGGGATTTGACTGCGGTGCAGCAGGCCATCCTGCTTGACTCCGATGTCGACGAACGCGCCGAAATCGACGACGTTGCGTACCGTGCCGCTCAGTTGCAGCCCTTTCTTCAGGTCGTCCAGCGACAGCACATCGCTGCGCAATATTGGGGCGGGCAGGTCTTCGCGCGGGTCACGGCCTGGGCGCAGGAGCTGCTCGAAGATGTCGCTCAGCGTGGGCGCGCCCGTGCCGAGTTCGGCGGCCAACTGCGCGATGGGCTGCGCGGCTTGCAGCTTGATCAGGGCAGTGGCGCGGTCGGCGGCTGACGTTTTGGCCGTGATGCCCGCGCGCTTGAGCACCGCCTCCGCCACGCCGTAGCTCTCCGGGTGGATGGCGCTGGCGTCCAGCGGGTTCGCGCCGTCGCGGATACGCAGGAATCCTGCCGCTTGCTCGAAGGCTTTTGGCCCCAGACCCTGCACCTTGCGCAGAGATTTACGTTCCTTGAACGGCCCGTTCTCGTCGCGGTGCGCCACAATGCGCTCGGCCAGCTTCGGCCCGATGCCCGCGACGTGCGTGAGCAGGGCAGGCGACGCGGTGTTGACATCCACGCCGACGCGGTTAACGACGGTCTCGACCACGCCATCCAGCGCTGAGCCGAGCTGCTTCTGGTCAACGTCGTGCTGGTACATGCCGACGCCGATGGACTGCGGGTCAATCTTCACGAGTTCAGCCAGGGGGTCTTGCGCGCGCCGGGCAATCGAGACCGCGCCGCGCAGCGTCACATCCAGGTCGGGCAGTTCGGCTTTGGCGAGCGGGCTGGCGCTGTAAACGCTCGCCCCTGCTTCATTGACGATCATGTATTGCACGTCGCGGCGTTCGCGCGTCAGTTCGGCGGCGAGCTGCTCGGTCTCACGCGAGGCGGTGCCGTTGCCGATGGCGATCAGCGTCGCGTCGTGTTTGATCACCAGCGCCTCGATAATGCGGCGTGCCTGCTGCCACTGGCGCTGCGGCTCGTGCGGGTAGATCGTGGCGGTGTCCAGCACCTTACCCGTCGGGCTGACGACGGCGACTTTGCAGCCGGTGCGGAAGCCGGGGTCGATGCCGATCACGGTGCGCTCGATCAGCGGCGGTTGGTTGAGCAGACCGCGCAGGTTCTCTGCGAACACGGTGATGGCGTGCGACTGGGCTTGCTCGGTGAGGATGTTGCGCACGTCGCGCTCGATGGCCGGGAGCAGCAGACGCTTGGCGGCGTCATCAATCGCGAGGCGAAGCTGATCGGCCAGCGGCGAGCGCGGGTTGTAGCGAAAGATCATCTCGACGGCGGTCTGCCAGTCGCGCTCGGCCACATCGAGATGCACGCGCAGCACGTCCTCGGCCTCGCCGCGATTGAGCGCCAGCACTTGATAAGGCTTGATGCGATCCACGCGGAACTCGAACTCGTAGTAGGACTGGTAGACGCCTTTTTCGTCTACGGCATCCTTGACTTTCTGCGCCTGTACCAGCCCGTACTTGAGCGCTTTCTGGCGCACCTGCCCGCGCACATCGGGATGGTCGCTGATCATCTCGGCCACGATGTCGCGCGCGCCCGCCAGCGCGGCTTCCACGTCGGGCACGTCGGCGTTGAGGAACTGGCGCGCCAAATCTTCCGCCGACTGGTTGCCGATGCGGACTTGCTCGGCGATCATCTCGGCCAGCCCTTCGAGACCCTTCTCGCGGGCGATGCTGGCGCGGGTGCGGCGCTTGGGGCGATACGGCTGGTAGAGGTCTTCAAGCGCCGTCAGGGTTTCTGCCGCGTCGATCTGCGCGCGCAGTTCGGGCGTGAGCTGGCCTTGTTCCTCGATGGACTTCAGCACAGTTTCGCGGCGTTCATCCAGTCCGCGAAGCTGCGTCACACCAGCGAGCAGGGCGCGGATTTGTTCCTCGTCCAGCCCACCCGTCGCTTCTTTGCGGTAGCGGGCGATGAACGGCACGGTCGCGCCATCATCGAGCAGGCTGATGGTTGCGCTGACCTGCTGCGGGCGGAT
>JAEUQX010000506.1 GCA_016788625.1 Anaerolineae bacterium | reverse complement strand
CGGCTGAGGTGTACCAGCAGCATTTCGACGGCGAAGCGCTGGCGGCGGCGCTGGCGTTCCAGGCGGCGTGCCAGCAACCCACGCTGTGGCGCGAAGATCAGCGCCAGCAGGAAGAACACGCCCGTCATGCTCGCCATCGCCCCGGCGATATTCACGTCGCCAATCCAGCGGGCGACCCAGTAACCGCTTACTGCCGACGCCGCGCCGATCAGCGCGCTCAGCCCCAACATGCGCGCCAGCCGGTCGGTCAGCAGGTAGGCCGTCGCGGGCGGGGCGATCATCAGCGCCACGACCAGGATCGCGCCGACATGATCGAACGCGCCCACCGCCGTGATCGAGACCGAGGTCATCAGCCCGTAGTGAATCAGCCCCGGCGCGAAGCCCAGCGCCGCCGCCAACCCCGCGTCGAATGTCGCCAGTTTGAGTTCCTTGTAGAACAGTGCGATCAGCGCGATGTTCAGCAGCAGGATCGCGCCCATCATCCACACGCCGCGCGGCAGGTCGAATCCCAGGATGGTCGAGCGGTTGAACGGCGCGAAGGCCAGCTCACCCAGCAGCACGGCGTCGGTGTCGAGGTGCACGCCGCTGAAATTACGGCTGATCATGATCACCGCGATGCTGAAGAGCACCGGGAAGACCAGCCCAATCGCGGCGTCGGCCTGCACACGCCGCGTCCGCAGCAGCAGCTCGGAGAGCGAGACGGTCAGCACGCCGCTCAGCACCGCGCCGACGAACAGCAGCGGGTTGTGCAGATCGCCGACGATGGCGAAGCCGATCACGATGCCGAACAGCACGGTGTGGCTGATGGCATCGCTGACCAGTGACATGCGCCGCAGCACCAGGAAGACCCCCGGCAGCGCGCAGGCGGCAGCGACGAGGGCGGCGACGAGTTGGATTTCGAGTTGGATAGACATGGTGTTTAGTCGGTAGTCTTTAGTTGTTAGTCGTTAGCTGATAGCTATTGGTCGATAGCTGGTCGTCGATAGTCGTTGGCTCGGGATATGCACCTGTAGTGCGTATGCTCTGTTTACGGGAAGATATGGGCGCTGGTGTAGGGGCACAATGCATCGCGCCCTTACAAACAGACGCCCTCACCTCTTCCTCTGTGCCCTCTGTGGTGAATGATTTATAACGCAGCCTGCACAACATCGGCAGGCGGTGTGCCCATGCGCATATCGTGCAGCAGTCCCTGAATGTTCGCTACTCCGGCGGGCGTCAGCGCCCATGCCCCCGGCAGTGCCTCGCGCACCAGCCCTTCTGCGCTCAGTTGGCGCAGCGCGTGTGCCACATCACGCCCCGGCAGCGCCGCTTCCAGGCTGCGCAGCGGGTGCGGGTGCAGCGGGTCGCCATGATGCAGCGCCATGTGATACAGGCTCTCCAGCACGCTGGCCGCGCGCAGGTGGCGGCGGTTGGCGCGCGCCCTCGCCCAGGCCCAGACGATGCCGCGCTGCGGCGCGAACAGCAGCGAGAGCAGCGTGATGACGCTGGCGGCGAGGACAATCACCGGGCCGGTGGGCAGCCCGCGTTCCAGGCTGCTGATCAGCGCCCCGGCCACGCCCGCCAGCATCCCGAATAACCCGGACAGCGCCACCATGCGCCCTAAGCGGTCAGTCCACTGGCGCGCGGCGACGCCTGGCGCGACGATCATCGCGCTCATCAGCACCACGCCGACCGTCTCCAGGCCGATGACGACCGCGACGACGATCAGCGTGGTGAGCAGCACGTCCAGCGTGCGTGTGTTGAAGCCGATGGCCGCCGCATACTCGCGGTCGAACGTCAGCAGCTTGAATTCTTTCCAGAACAGCAGCACCAGCAGCAGTACCACCAGCCCCATGAGCGACATCAGCACGACCTCACCCTCGACCAGCGCAGCCGCGCGCCCGAAGATGAACTTGTCCAGCCCGGATTGGTTGGCGTTACCCTGGCGCTGCACCCAGGAGAGCAGCGCAACGCCCAGGCCGAAGAACACGGCCAGCACGATGCCCATCGCGCTGTCCTCTTTGATGCGCGTCTGCGAGGTGATTGTCATCATCAGCAGCGTGCCCAGCCAGCCCGCGATGGCCGCGCCGAGCATCAGCGGCAGCGGCGCTTTGACGCCGATCAGGATGAAGGCGATGACCACGCCGGGCAGTGCCGCGTGGCTCATCACGTCGCCCATCAGGCTTTGTTTGCGCAGCACGGCATAGGCGCTCAGCACGCCGCTGACCATGCCGATGACCGCCGCGCCCAGGGCAACGGTGCGTATGGTGTAGTCGGTGAAAATCAGGTTGAGGATGTCCATTGTATTTCTCAGTGATGACTGACGAGTAATGAGTGATGCGTAAAATGCGGGATCACGGTTGAGTGTGATTGCGCTGGCGTTCGACGGAGGCGCGCAGCCCACCGATAACCCGGCTCAAGAACCTCACCCCCAACCCCGTCTCCAAGAAGGCGAAGGGGTAAGATGCCGTCTGAGAGTCCCCTCGCCATAGGGAGAGGGGATTTAGGGGTGAGGTTTAGCTGCGCTGAACGACCGGCATTCACAACCATACTCGTTACTCACCCCTCATCACTTAAAAAACATCTCGGCTTTGCTGCCGTAGGTGCGCCGCAGATTCGCCGGCGTGAAGGTCTGCGCGACGGGGCCGCTGGCGACCGCGCGCACATTCAGCAGCAGGACGTGATCGAAATACTGTGGCACCGTCTCCAGATCATGATGTACCACCAGCACGGTCTTGCCCTCCTGCCGCAGCGCCTGCAGCACCTGCACGATGGCGCGTTCGGTGGTGGCGTCAACGCCCTGGAACGGCTCATCCATCAGGTAAATCTGGGCTTCCTGCGCCAGCGCCCGCGCCAGGAAGACGCGCTGCTGCTGCCCGCCGGAAAGCTGGCTGATCTGACGGTCGGCAAAGTGCTCCATGCCTACGGTCTTGAGCGCGTTGTAGGCCTTCTCGCGTTCGGCCCGTCCTGGGCGGCGCACCCAACCGAGCGCGCCATAGCGCCCCATCATGACCACATCGAGCGCATTGGTGGGGAAGTCCCAATCGACGCTGCCGCGCTGGGGTACATAGGCGACGAGGTGGCGCTGCTCGTGGTAGGTTTTGCCATAGACCAGCACGCGCCCGGCAGACGGCTCGATCAGCCCGATCACGGTCTTGATCAGCGTCGATTTGCCCGCGCCGTTCGGTCCCACGATTGCCATCAGAGTCGCGGGCGGCACTTCCAGATCAACATCCCATAGGACGGGCGTTTCACGATAGGCAACGGTCAGGTCTTCGACCGTGATCGGCAGCAGGTGTGTGTTCTTGTGTTCGGCCATTGTGTGTTGTTCCTGTTAAGTCGGTCTTGTAGGGGCGCACAGCTATGCACCCCTACAGGCAACCGCCCTTTGTTGGTGATGCTGATGACTATTCCGACGGCAGGCCGAGCAGGGCAGTGACAATCGTATCGATGTTGTGACGGATCATGCCGATGTAGCTGCCTTCCGGCGTGCCCGCTTCGCCCATCGCGTCGGAGAACAGTGAGCCGCCCACGCTGACCGTCTGCCCCTGCGCTTCCGCCCCGGCGATGATCGCCTCGATCACATCTGGCGGCACGCTGGTTTCGACGAAGATCGCCGGAATCTTGCGCTGCACAACGATTTCAATGATGCGGCGGATGTCCTCGACGCCCGCTTCCGCTGCGGTGGTGATGCCCTGTGGCGCGAAGACCTCGATGCCATACGCGCGGCTGAAGTAGTGGAAAGCATCATGGGCCGTGACGAGGACGCGCTGTTCGGTCGGCACACGGTTGATCTGATCCTGCGCATACTGGTCGAGTTCGGCCAACTGCTCGCGGTAGGCGGTGGCATTGGCCTGATACAGGCTGGCGTTGGCCGCGTCGAAGGCAGCCAGTTCGTCGGCGATCTCCTGCGCGACCAGCGACCACAGTTCAACATCCATCCACACATGCGGATCGGTAATATCGCGCCCAACCTCATTCACGACACGATCTGCGGGCAGCGCCGCGCCGACGGCGATCACAGGTTTGTTCTGCCCGATCTGCTCGAAGATTTCCGTCAGGCGCGCTTCCAGGTTGAGGCCGTTGTAGAAGATCATTTGCGCGTCGGTCAAGGTCGTCACATCGCTTTCGGTCGCGCTGTACAGGTGCGGGTCAACACCTGGCCCCATCAACTGTGTGACGTTGACGCGCTCGCCGCCGACGTTCTGTACGACATCGGCGATCATGCCCGTTGTGGCGACGACGTTGATGCGATTGTTGGAATTGGCATCCTGTGGGGTGTTGGCTGCTGGTGAGCACGCCGCCACAATGACCAGCAGCACGAACGCGAGAAGTGTACTACGCATAGGTTTTCAGGTTCTCCATAGGTTGACGCGGTATACTTTAGAGTAGTCGCGTTTTTGATTTAGACATGTCTAAATGTTAGTCATACTGCTGATCTTTGTCAAGTCGTGGTTGGTTCTATCCATACCGTCTGCCGCCGCCTGACCAACGGTGGGTTTGCACGGTGCGCGTGGCTCGTTACAATTTGTAGATGAGCGGTAGTTAGTGGGAGAGCAGTGTTGCCTATGGCCTACGGGCGGCTGGATGTCTTTTGGCCGGATGGAATGTTCAAATCGTTCGCGCTGGTGGAGAACAACGTCTCAGTTGGACGGTCGAGCGGCAACACCATCGCGATTGAAAGCTCGACCATTTCTCGTTACCACTTCAGCATCACCCTGGAAGGTGATCAGGTCTTCATCACCGATCTGGAGTCCGTGAACGGCACGTTCGTGGACAGCCTGCGCCTGAAGGTGAACGAACCGCATCCCCTGAGCGGCGGCGAAGAAATCCAGTTGGGGGACCTGCGCATCATCTATCACCAGATTGACGAGAACCCCACACAGCCCATCGCTATCCCCGAAGAAACCACGCAGCGCATCGAACTGGAACTGCCCTCGTTCAAGATTGATGTGATCGGGCCAGATCACGGTTTCTCGCCTGGCGCGCATATGTCCGCCGAACTCTCGATCACCAACACCAGCGACGAAACCTGCCGCTACCGTGTTGATGTCAGCGGGCTGCCGCAGGAGTGGGTGCGGATTGACCGCGCTGAACTGGAAATCGCGCCAGGGGACATCGCGCCCGTGACGATCAACATCCGCCCGCTGCGTCGCAGCGAAAGCCGTCCAGGGGATTACGTTGTGCTGATCGGCGTCGCGCCCAAGGAGACCCCCGATGCGCGCCTGGAAGCCAGCCTGATCGTGCGGATTTTGCCGTATAGCGGTTTTGGTATGGCGCTGGAACAGAATCGTGTCAGCAGTGGGGAGCGCTTCCGCCTGCATGTGCACAACCAGGGCAGCGCGCCGCTCCCGTTGACGATCAGCGGGATGGACAAGCATAAGGCGCTGCGCTTCGTCATCCTCGCGCCACAGGTCTCACTCACGCCCGGCCAACGCCTTGTGGTGCAGGGTGAAATCAGGCCCGTCAAGCCCGCCTGGTTCGGCAAACCGCGCGTGCATCCATTTGATTTGCAGGTTCGTTCGGCAGACGCATCGCGCTTTCTGGCAGTCGTGCGCGGCCAGTTCATCGAAAGACCGATGCTGCCCGCCTGGACACCGCTGGTTTTGCTGGCAGGCGCACTGAGTTTGGCCGGACTGCTCACGCTGGTCGTGCTGCTCATCGCCACGCGACCCGCGCCCTCCCCGCAGATCGCGGCCTTCAGCGTCAACAGCACGCAGGTTGCGCGCGGTACGGCGCTGGATCTGGCCTGGGCTGTGACCAACGTCAGCACACTGGCGGTTGAGGTTAACGGTACGCCCTACCTGGAGGCGGTCAGCCCGCAGCTATCCGGGGCGTCGATTGATACCAGCGACTACAGCGGCAGTGTGCAGATCGCGCTGCTGGCGGGCAACGGCGAGGAGCAGGCGCGGGCGGAACAAAGCGTGTATATCTACCAACCGCTCGGCGAGGGCGTCTTCACGGCTGACCCACAGCAGTTGGTGCGCTACGTGGTGCAGGACTTGACGATCTCGTGGAGTATCCCCGGCGCGGTGACGACTCGGCTGACGGGGCTGGACGCCTTCAGCAACACGCCTGTCGAGAATGCCTACGGCGCATCGGGTACGGTCAGCGGCGTGGTCGGCATCCCAGCGGGGCCGTTCACGCTGACGCTGCTGGCCGAGGACGAAGTGGGTAATCTGCGCGAGCAGCGCCTGGATGTGGGTGTGATCAACCCGGAATGCCTGCCTGCCGGACAGGCGATCACGCTGCGCGCGGGGCCGGATGTACGCCATCAGGTGATCAGCACCGTGCCCGCCAGCGCGATTGTGGTGGTGGATGCCCAGGACAGCAGTGGGCAGTGGCTGCGGGCGCAGCTTCCCGGCAACCTCTCCGGTTGGGGACAGCGGACGGAATTCGTCTGCGCGCAGAACTTCAACGTTGATGATCTCTACAAAGAGCTGAACGTGCCAACGCCTGTGCCGCCGACTTCGACGCCCGCGCCCGCGCTGACACTCACACCGACGCCGACGGCCACGCGCCCGCAAACGCTCGTGCCGAATGTGCCGGGTGTGACGCCGACGGCCAGCGGCTAAAGCGGATCATTCGTCGCGCTGCTGGCGTATCGCCTGTTCCCAGGGTTTGCGCGCCTCGCCCGTATAGCCGATCTCGCGCATCCGCTCGGCTTCGAGTTGTTCCAGGCGCTCGCTAACGGCCTCGTAATCCGAGCGCGGGATGCGGCGGTCGTGCCCTGCTGTGTCGCGGTAGGTGTAACCGATGCCGCCGCACCATTCGCAGTCTGCTGCCTGCCCGTCGTCATCCTCGAACCAGCCAAACCCGTCACACGATACGCAGCGTACAATATCCATCGTTCGTTCCTTTTTGCTGTCTCGTCTGGCATTATAGCGGTGGGCGGCTAGGCTGTAGAGGTTTGATGGCATGATTATTTTTGAGACTGCGCGTCTGTTCGTCCGTCACCTGACATTGGATGATTTGGACGCATTAGACGCAATCTGCTCTGACCCGGAACTGATGAGCTACGCGGGTGATGGCACGCCGCTGCCGCGCGACCTGAGCGAGAAATGGATTCACAAGTCCATCGACAATTACCAGCGCTATGGTTACGGCAACTCGGCAGTCATCGCCAAAGCTGACCAGCAGTTCATCGGCTACTGCGGCCTGGTGCTCACGCCGCACGTCAGCAGCCAGCGTGGTGAAGCAGAACTGATTTATGCGCTGCGGAAGCCTTATTGGGGGCAGGGTTTAGCAACCGAACTCACCAGGGCGATGATCGACTATGGCTTCGGCGTACACGGCATCAAGCGCATCGTTGCGACCATCGCGCCGGAAAATGTCGCCTCGATCCGCGTGGTCGAAAAGCTGGGTATGACCTATCTCTACACCGAGCGCGACGAAGATGATTTGCCGACCGCCTTCTATGCGATAGAGAGGCCATAAATGCAGCTTTGGAAAACGCTGGCGCGCCGCGTACTGCTCGTTCACAACAAGTGGCTGAGCGTTGAGGTGCATACCGTACAGCTTCCTGATGGGCAAGTGATCGCTGACTGGCCCTGGGTGGTCACGCCGGATTACGTCAATATCGTCGCGGTGCTGGACGACGGGCGTTTCGTGTGCTTCCGCCAGACCAAGTATGCGGCGGGGGCAGTCTCGCTCGCGCCCGTCGGCGGCTACATCGAGCCGGGCGAAGACCCGCTGGCCGCCGCGCAGCGTGAACTGCGGGAAGAAACCGGGTGCGCCGCGCGCGAGTGGGTTAACCTGGGACGCTACGTGGTGGACGGTAACCGGGGCGCGGGTTGGGCGCATCTGTTCCTGGCGAAAGGCGCGCATTTCCTGAACGAACGAACAGCGGATGATCTGGAAGAACAGGAACTGCTGCTGCTGAGCCGGGCAGAGGTCGAAGCAGCGCTGTGGGCGGGGGAATTCCGCGTGCTGGGCTGGACGACCGTGATCGCCCTGGCGTTGCTGCACCTGGATGGAATGCCCACCCAGGGATGAGAGGCAGAAGATTTCACCACAGAGGAATACATAAGAGGGCTGTTGGGGAGGATTAGCCCGCCAGGGCGTATATCCTCCCGTATGGGAAGCCAACAGCAGCGAGTTTCAGAGCAGGCGCAGAGGGATACAGAGGAAGAGGAGAACGGGTGTGATTTGTAGGGGCAAACAGCTTGTTCGCCCTCTTGCCAGGGCGTATATCCTCCCGCAGATGAGGTACACAGGCGCGGTGTGTAGGGACAACCTGTCAGATCGTCCCTACGAAGACACCCATTACCAGCTAACGGCCATTGATCGACTCACCCAAGCTGCTTTTCGCGTTCGTCCATCTCCATCTGCACCAGTTCGCGGCGCAGCGTCTTGCCCACCATCGTCTTGGGCAGTTCGCTGATGAACGAGTAACGCCGGGGGACTTCGTAGCCCGCCAGGAATTTTTCGCAGTGAGCGATCAGTTCCTGTTCGCTGACCTGCGCGCCGGGCTTGAGCACAATCCAGGCCTTGAGCGCTTCCTCGCCCTTCTTTTCCGGGTGCGGCACGGCTGCTACGCCCACTTCCAGCACCGCCGCGTGTTCCTTCAGCACCTTCTCAACGTTGTTCGGGTAGACGTTGTAGCCGCCGATCAGCGCCATGTCCTTCTTGCGATCCACGATATAAAAGTACCCGGCCTCGTCCATACGTCCGATGTCGCCTGTGAACAGCCAGCGCTTGCCATTCTGCTCGCGCAGCGTGTTGGCGGTCTCGGTGGGCATCTCGTGGTAGCCGCTCATCAGGTTCGGGCCAGCCATGGCGATTTCGCCGATTTCACCGACGGGCACATCGGTCACACCGTCATCGAGACTGACCACGCGGATGTCCATGTCCGGCAGCGGCAGCCCGACCGAGCCGACACGGTTTTCGCCCAGCAGCGGGTTGGAGTGCGAGGCCGCCGAGGTTTCGCTCATGCCGTAGCCTTCGTTCAGCCGCCGCGCGCCGAGCGCCTCGAACTCGCGTTTGGTGGCCGGGGGCAGTGGCGCCGCGCCGCTCTGCGAGATGATGAACGAGTCCATGCGAACCTCGCCGGACTTGACGCGCGGGTGATTGACGACAGCGTTATACAGCGCGGGCACGCCCAGGAAGACGTTGGGTTTATAGGCGCTGATCATCTCGACCAGATTATCGATGTCGCGGGCGTTGGCGATCAGCAGAATCTTCGAGCCGGAAGCGATGGCCTGCGTGAGCAGCACGACCAGCCCGTAGACATGGAACATCGGGATCGCGCCCAGATAGAGCATGTTCTCGCGCGTGAGGTGGCCGTACTGCTCGGACTTCTCCATCACCGCCGCCCAGGCCTGAATTTGCAACGTGTTGGCGATCAGTGAACGATGCGTCAGCACCGCGCCTTTCGAGACGCCCGTCGTACCGCCCGTGTATTGCAGCAGCGCGCGGTCTTCCGGGTGTACATCCACGTTGGGTTTGCGTCCGGCATAGCGCTGGAGCAAGTCCTGGAACCACACATCACCCGCCCCCAATTCAACGCGATGGCCGTCCTTCTTCTCCTTCGCCAGCGTGAAGAGTAGTTTCGCGGCGGGCGGCAGATACTCCTTGATGTTGGTGACGATGACCGTCCTGAGTTTGGTCTGCGGCTGAATCGCTTTGACGACCTTATAGAACAGGCTCAGCGCGATGACGATCTCCGCGCTGCAGTCGTTGATCTGGTGCTGCATCTTCGGCGGGGGATAGGTGGGATTGGTGGCCGCGACCACGCCACCCGCCTTCAGCACGGCGAAATAGGCGATGGCGAACGCGACCGAGTTGGGCAGGATGATCGCCACGCGGTCGCCCTTCTTCAGCCCCTTGTCGATCAGCGCGACGGCCAGCGCGTCCGACCAGTCATCAAGCTGGCGCATGGTGGTGATGTGCGATTGGTGGCCGAGCAGCGGCACTTTTGCGGGGGTGATCAGCGCGGGCGAGTCCGGCGCGGCTTTGGCGGCCTCTCGCAGGTAGTGGTAGGCGGGCACCTGCGGGTACGGTTCCAGGCTGTGGGGCACGCCGGGGTCATAATTCTTCGTCCAGGGTCTTTCAGCATAAGTGGTCATTTTTTCTCGCCTCAAATAACGCTAAGTGGACAGGAGAATACAAAAGGCGTGGGCGCAGCGTACCGCGCCCCTGGCATCGAATCATTTGAAATGGATGTGAGAGGTATTCTACACCGGGTTTAATTCTACTGCTGCGTGCGAGAGGGCGACTTCGCCGCGCTCAACGACGGTGGTGCGGAACAGCACACGGTCGGCGGCCACCTGCCACATTTCGGTGCGGACCGTTTCGCCGGGGAAGACGTGCTTGGAGAAGCGCACACGGATGCTGCGGAAGCGCGCCGGGTCGTTGCCGCAGAAGTGCCGCAGCACCGCGCGCCCGGCAATGCCAAATGTACACAGTCCGTGCAGGATCGGTCGGTCGAAGCCGCCAATAGCCGCCATCTGCGGGTCAGCGTGCAGCGGGTTGATGTCGCCGGAGAGGCGGTAGAGCAGCGCCTGCTGCGGCAGCACGCGGTACTCGTCTATGGCATCCGCCGGACGGTCGGGCGGCACGTTGGCATCACTGGATGTGCCGCGTTCGCCGCCGTAGCCACCCAGCCCACGAATGAACATCGACGACTGGTTGAGCGTGATTTCCGCGCCGCTCTCGTCGCAGCAGAGCGTGTCGGTGACGATCAACATGCCGCTGCCCTTGTCGTAGACCTGTGAGACTTTGGGGTAGCAGGTAATCGTCGCGGCTGTCGGGATCGGCTTCCTGATCTCCAGATATTGTTCGCCATGCACGATCATCATCGGGTTGAACTCGACCT
>JAEUQX010000431.1 GCA_016788625.1 Anaerolineae bacterium | reverse complement strand
AATGCAATGGGGCTGCTGCATCCAGGTATAATGGCGTGAGTTCCGAACAAAATATGCGGAGTCCTCGTAGAGCATATGAGGACAAAAGATCAGCGAGGAAATCATGCAAGCAGAATTACAAGACCTGAAAAATCGCCTTTTGGAAGTGGACGATCTCAACCGGGCGACGGCTGTACTGTCGTGGGATCAGTCAACCTACATGCCAAGCGGCGGCGCAGAAGCCCGCGCGCGGCAGATGGCGACGCTGGGTAAACTGTCACACGAAAAGTTCACCGATGTGGCAGTGGGCAGGCTGCTGGATGCGCTGCGCCCTTACGAAGAAAGCCTGCCGTATGACTCCGACGACGCCAGCCTGATTCGCGTCACGCGGCGGCAGTACGAGCGCATGACCAAGGTTCCGGCGGCGTTTGTGGCCGAGATGACCAATCATGGCGCTTCTACCTATCAGGTCTGGACGGAAGCGCGCCCGGCCAACGACTTCCGTCGTGTGCAGCCGCTGCTGGAGAAGACGCTCGATCTAAGCCGCAGGATGGCAAATTACATCTCCGGCTACGAGCACATTGCTGACCCGCTGATCGACCAGATGGATTACGGCATGAAGGCAGCGGATGTGCGGCGCGTCTTTGGCGAGCTGCGGGCGCAGCTTGTACCCATCGTGCGCGCCATCACCCAACAGGCCGAAGCAGACGACTCGTGCCTGAGAGTGGGCTACCCTGAAGCCGGTCAGTTGGCCTTCGGGCTGGATGTGATCAAGCAGTACGGCTACGACTTCAACCGGGGACGGCAGGACAAGACTCACCATCCCTTCTGCACCACCTTCTCGATAGGCGATGTACGCATCACCACGCGGGTGCGCGAGAACGATCTGGGTGATGCGTTATTCAGCACCCTGCACGAAGCCGGGCACGCCATGTACGAGCAGGGCGTCTCCACTGCGTTGGAAGGTACACCGCTGGCGGGCGGCACTTCGGCGGGCGTGCACGAAAGCCAGTCGCGCATGTGGGAGAACATCGTCGGGCGCAGTCGCGGCTTCTGGGAACATTTCTACCCGCAGTTACAACAGCAGTTCCCGGCGCAACTGAAAGGCGTTTCACTGGATACGTTCTACCGGGCCATCAACAAGGTGCAGCGTTCGCTCATCCGCGTCGATGCCGATGAAGTGACGTACAACCTGCATGTCATGATCCGCTTTGACCTGGAACTGCAACTGCTGGAAGGCTCGCTGGAAATCCGCGACCTGGCGGAAGCGTGGCACGAACGCTACGAGACCGACCTGGGCGTGACCGCGCCGGACGACCGCGACGGCGTGCTGCAAGATGTGCACTGGTACGCCTTCATCATCGGCGGCGTGTTCCAGGGCTATACCCTGGGCAACATCCTCAGCGGCCTGTTCTACCAGAAGGCGCTGGAAGCCCACCCAGAAATCCCGGCGGAGATCGGGCGCGGCAAGTTCGACACGCTGCACAACTGGCTGAAGAGCAACATCTACCAGCACGGCAGCAAGTTCACCGCGCCGGAACTGATCGAGCGTGTGACGGGTGGCCCGCTGCGGATTGAGCCGTATATTCAGTATCTGCGGACGAAATACGGGGAACTGTACCAGCTCTAGCGGTAATGGGAGGTAAGGGGTGATTTGTCGGATCACCCCTTGTTGACTCGCGTTTTACTTTGCCTGTGCGCTGGCAACCGCGTTTTGCAGCATCCACACCCAGGTCGGCTTGATCGCGTCGATCTTCTCCTCATCCGGCGCGATGATCGTCACGACGACGCCCTTGCCGTCAATGACGAAGTTGGCGAACAAGCCCCACTGCCCGCTGGCGTCCGTGCCGCGCAGCAGCACACCGGGGAAGCCCGCAACGAGGATTTCTTCGCGCTGGACACCTTCGAGCAGGGCATAGTAGGTTTCGTTGGCGGTGGCATATTCGGCGCTGGTGGCTTCTGCCGTCAGGCCAATTCCTTCGAGTTCCTCTTCGTAGCCGATGATGAGGTAGCCTTGTGCCGCCTTTTCACTATCAATGTCCGATTCGAGTTCGAAGACGAAGTTCTGTGCGTCCGGGCGCGGGAACCAGCCCACCGGGATATTCACCGCGAAGTCGGTCATCTGGATGACGGTATCGCTCAGTTCCAGCGGTTCGACGGGACGCGCGCTGCCGAGCACCTGCCCCCACGAGAAGGCCAGATCGATCAGCATGGGCATATCCGGCGCGCTCAGCGAAAAGAGGAACAGGTACTCATCCTGTGTCCACAGCGTACCGAAACCTGCCCGCCCTGATGAATTCGTCCCGATGAGCGACACCGAGCGGCGCGCCATCACTGGTATATCGACGCGCGGTTCTGTCTCGGTAATCTCGCCCTGCACAGCAGCGAAGTCGGCGATCTGGTCAATTGTGACATCTTCGCCCAGGTTCTCGCGTAGAGCGCTCAGGGGAATGGCGCTCATGTTGAAGAACGGTGGGGTGGTGGTGTCAGCCGCTTTGGCGATGGCGGTATCCAGCGTGGACTGTTCTTCGGCAAAATAGATCTGCCCCTCATCGATGGCATATATCCAGTTCGCCGGATAGTTGAACTGGAAACCAAAGTTGGTCACCGTGAATGTATTGCTCAGATCCCAACGGGCGCGCGAATCGGTTTGCGCGGCGGCGGGCAGGGCGACCAGCAGGACGAGCAGCAAGATGCCAATGCTGCGACGGATCATAAGTGTTGCTCCTTCAAACGAAATCTTGCCATGAAGCGCAGTGTAGCACGCACCAACGTAAAAAAGGCGCAAAGATCGCGTCAATTTGTGTAACAGTTCGCCGCAGGCCAGCGAGAAGTGTCACCTGATATTGCAGGGGCGGCGCGGCGGGGGCATAATGACAGCATGAGACGAAATGAGGTGTGCCTGTGGATTTAGAACGCGCGATTCGCTACAGCTTCGATGATCAGGAATGGGCGGCCAAGCTGCTGATTGCGGCGGCGGTCGGCCTGTTCGCGCTGTTCACCTCGCCGCTGCTGATCGGCCTGGTCGGTTGGGCGGCGCTGCTGGGATACACCACCGAACTCATTCGCAACGTGCGTGACCATCACCCCACGCCGCTGCCGCGCTGGGACGATTACGGCGGCAAGATACGGCGCGGCGGCAATGTGCTGGCGGCTTACATCGTTTACAACCTGCCTAATGCCGTCCCGGTCTGCTGTTTCGCGCTGACGGGCACGTTCCTGAGCGACAGCTTCATCGGCAGCACAACGGGATTGATCGTAATGTGCTGCGTGCTTCCCGTCCTGCTGGTCTACAACCTGATCATCTGGCCGATGCTGGCGCTGGGCATGGGGCGCTATGCCGTTGAAGACAACATCGGCGTGTTTTTCCAGTTCGGCGATCTGTTCACCACGCTCACCGCCAACCTGAACGTGACGCTGCAATGGGTGCTGTATACCTTCGTGGTCAGCTTCGTCATGGGCATCGTCGGCTTCATCCCCTGCGTGGGCTGGGCCGCGGCGGTCGCGCTGAATGTGGCCGTGCAGGGGCACCTGACCGGGCAGTTGGCGATGGTGGTCGAAGGTGATGTGAAGCCGAAACGCAAACGGGCGCGTTGAGGTCAGCCTCAAAACGGGACAGCTTATGTCCACTGGCTGACAGCGATGATGTTCCCCTCACTATCGACGAACCATGCGCTGCGTTCACCATCCAGGTCAGCGATTCCATTGATCGTCTTGAGGCCGGGAAAGTCGTAATCCTCGAAGACTACTCCATTTTGTCGCAGGGTTGCGACCGCGTGTTCAACGTCGTCCACGATGAACGACATCACGGTATTGCGGGCAGTCCCGGCGCTGGGTGTTTGATACAAGAAGAACGAGGTGCTGCCACAGCGGAAGATGGCCCCACCTGCTTTCAGTTGTTCCGGTGAAAGACCCAGGCGCTCATGATAGAAATCCAGCGCGCGCTGCAAGTTATGTGCAGGCAGCGTCGTCATGGTGCTGGCATTGGCGAACATCGTCCCCTCCCTTACTGGCAGATATGAACGTTGCTCTCTATTGTATAGTGTTTGGCAAAGAACAGCGCAGCCGATCAGGTGATGGCCGCCTGCAATCAGGTTGGGAGGTTTACCCCGGCCAGTAGGGAGCGACGTAGTAGCTGGTCAGGTCGCCCTCCGCCAGCCAGCCTTCGACGCCGTTGTAGCGCACGCGATACCAGGCGTATTCCCCGGCGCACTGCGGCCCTTCCAGCACATAAAACACGCCGCGCACCGGGATGCGTTCCAGGATGCGGTTCTCGACTCCCGGCCCACTGCGCAGGTTGACTGGGCGCGGGTCGTCGGGCAGCACTACGCCGCGTTCTTGCAGGATCAGCTTTTCGCGCGGCGCGCCGGGGCAGCGTGCAGCAGGTGTCGGCGGGGCGGTCGGCATGATGAAGCGCGTTGGGGTCACGGCTACCACAGCGGGTTCGGCGCTGGGTTCGGATGTTCGGGAGAGGCGCGGCGTCCCGCATCCCGCCAGCAGCAGGACGAAAACGGCGACGCTGAGGGCGCGGATAGTGTGTCGTATCAAGATCATGTTTCCCATTGTATCGCATTTATTCAAGTCCCCCCGGCATTGGGGGTATTTGTTTTGTCGAGGCAGCATCATTCCACTCGGCGGTTCACCCACACGGCATTCAAACCGTTCCTTATCTTGTGTCATGTGCGCTCCATCGCTTAAGATAACAGCAACAAAGGGGTTGTAGGTGGCTGGTAGTTGATGCATTTGAGCGATTGAATCCCGCAGCTTTGGAAGTCTAACCCAGGATGGAGAAGCATGAAGCAAATGGGTTACGAGATCAGACGCTTTTCCAGATCGCGCCAATTCGTTGCCGACACCCTACGCCCCGCCGAGCACAAACACATCATTCATGGCCTGTTGGAAGTCGATGTCACGCAGGCGCGCCAGATTATTCGGGAATACGAGGCGCGCACAGGCGAACACCTCTCCTTCACGATGTTCGTCATCACCTGTGTCGGCAAAGTGGTCGGCGATGACAAAATGCTGCAAGCCTACCGCCTGGGCCGCAGCAAGCTGATCATTTACGATGATGTGGATGTGGTGACTCTGGTCGAGTGCACGACTGCTAAGGGCGAGAAGATCGTGCGCGGGCACGTCTTCAGAGCGGTGGACAAGAAATCGTATCTGGAGATTAACCAGGAAATGCAGGCGATTCAGGCTGAACCGGTCAGGAAGGTCTGGTCACCGAGGCAGGAAAAGCTCGTCAGTCTGCTCTCGCTGATGCCGGAGTTTGCGCGGCGCTGGTTCTGGCAGTATATCTTCAGTAATCCGCACCGCGTCCATCAACTGGGCGGGACGGTCTGCGTAACCTCTATCGGTATGTTCGGCGAGGGCGGGGGATGGGGTATCCCGGTCGTTCCCAACACCCTGACGCTGACCCTGGGCGGCATCACGCGCAAACCGGGCATCGTCGATGACCGCATCGAGCCGCGCGAGTACCTCAGCGTGACGGTCAGTTTCGACCACGACATTGTGGACGGCGCGCCCGCCGCTCGCTTTGCCGGACAGCTCAAGCAGTTGATCGAGAGCGGTTACGGCTTACCGCAGGTTGATTTGTCCTTGGCGTAAGCTGAGTTTCGGACAGCTCATCTCCCCGCCCCTTCCCCCTCAGGGCGAAAGGGGAGCTGAAATCCCTCTCCATCAGGGAAGGGACTGCAAGCGCCCAAGCGAGCGCAGGGTGAGGGCTGAAACAGCAAACCAAAACTCAGGTTACTGTAACGTCCCTGCACTTACGAGAGTGGTTTGAATTCTTGGCTAGCACGTCTAAGCAGGATTGTAAACAGGCATGAGCAAAAGCGTCTTCATCAGCAGCACCAGCCTCGACCTGAAGAAATACCGCCAGGCCGCGATTGAGGTTTGCCTCAACCTGGGATTCACGCCGATTGCGATGGAAAACTTCGAGGCGATGGGCGTTGGCGCGACCGAGGGCAGCAAGCGCAAGCTGAAAGATGCTGATCTCTATGTAGGCATCATCGCGCACCGCTACGGCTACATCGAGAGCGGGCACGACCGCAGCGTGACGGAGATCGAGTTCGATTATGCGGGCGAACGCGGCCTCGACCGCCTGTGCTTCATCGTAGAACCAACCTACCGCTGGCCGAAGACGGCGTATGACCGCCGCAATGCCGAGAAGTTGGCGGAGTTCAAGGCGAAAATCGATAAGTCGGTAATCCGTTCGCTGTTCACGACGGTCGATGACTTCCGCCAGAAGCTGACGATGGCGCTGGTCAACTGGCAGGAATGGCGCACCGCCCGCAGCGGCGAACTGGACGCCGTGTTTGCCACCTTGCCGGACGACGTGCCCAATCGCCCGGAGGCGCTGATCGGGCGCGACGAGCTGGCGGCAGAAGTGAACAGTCTGCTGGACAAGGGCAAGCGCGTACTGCTGCAAGGCTTTGGCGGTATGGGCAAGACGGCGCTGGCGGCGGCAGTCGCGGCGGAGCGCATCGCGGCGGGCAAGGGTGCAGTGCTGTGGCTGCGCGCGGGGTCGGAAGACCGTGACGGCCTGTTGGCGGCGATGGCGCGCCCCTTCAACGCGCAGCAGACCGTGAGCAAAGAGACGGGCAGCGCGAATCAGGCGCGCGTCGTGCGGCTGCTGCTGGCCGAACACCGTGTCAAACTCGTCGTGCTGGACGACGCCTGGAACGCCCGCGCGTTGACACAGCTCCTCAACGTCAACGCGATACCGAGCGGCATCCCGGTGATCGTCACCTCGCGCAGCCGCTTCACCGGGCTGACGCGCCTGGATGTGGGACGGCTGGAACGTCCGGCCTCGCTGGAACTGCTGTGTCACTATGGCGAACCGGAATGGCGCAGCGAACCCGACGCCGACGCGCTGTGTGAGAAACTCGGTGATCATACCTACGCGGTGCGCGTGGCCGGGCTGACGCTGGCGCTGGACGGTCTGACGCCGAGCGAACTGCTGGAACGCATCGCCGCCGCGCCCTGGAAGCTGGCCGCCCCGGAAGGCGCGGAAGAAGAGGGGCGCACCAGCGTCGAAGAACTGCTCAACACCAGCCTCTACGGACTCGACCCGGAGGCGCGCGCGGTGTTCCTGGCCTTCGGCGCGTTCTTCACCAGCAGCGCCACGCCGGAGATGCTCTCGCTCTACATGAACATTGAGGTCAACGCCGTCGAGGACGCGCTTAACCGTCTGCAGCGGCGCGGGCTGGCGGAGCGCATGACCGAGAGCGGCGAGCGGGTGATCGAATACCGCATCCACGACCTGGCCTACAGCTACGCGCGCTCGCAAGCCACGCCGGAAGACCAACGATTGGCGCTGGACGCGGCGACGAATTATTTGCAGCGCTACCGTGAGCCGAGGCCGGAGAACTTCGCCGCGCTGCGCTCCGAACTGGACAATTTCATGGGGGCGGCGACGTATGCGCTGGCTGTCGGGCGTTACAACGATGTACAGCGCTTTGCCGATTGGCTCTACCGCAACTTCGACACCGATACGTCCGAGGGATTCCTGCACTTGCAGGGCTATGCCACGCTGGCGACCTCGCTGCTCAGCCAGGCAGCGGCAGCTAGCGAAGCGCTGCGGCAGCCACAGAAGCAGGCCTACTACCTGGGCAGCCTAGGCAGCGCCTACCGCGATCTGGGACAGGTGCGCGCGGGCATGAAGGTGTACCGTCAGGCGCTGAAGATTTACCGCGATCTGCACGACACAGCGGGCGAGGGGATCACGTTGGGGCGGCTGGGCATCGCCTACCGTCTGCTCGGCCAGGCACAGCCCGCCATCGAACATTTGGAACAGGCGCTGGCAATTTCGCGCCAGGTGGGCGACAACCGCAGCGAGGGCATCAACCTCGCGAACCTGGGCATCGCCTATCGCCTGTTGGGCAATGTAGATGCCGCCATCGACCATCTTCAGCAGGCGTTGGAGATCGCCCGGCGGCGCGAGGATGTGCGCGGCGAGGCCATCAACCTGGGCAACATCGGTGATATTTACCGCGATATGCACCGTCAGGACGACGCCATCCACACCTACGACCGGGCGCTGACGATTGCACGCGAGACGGGCGACCGGCGCGGCGAAGGCATCAATATGGGGCGGCTGGGCGACGCTTACCGGGGGTTGAAGCGTTATGATCAGGCCATCTCGTTCCTGGCGGAGGCGCTGAGCATCGCGCGCGAGACGGGTGACAAGCGCGGCGAGGCCATCAACCTGGGGCGCATGGGCGACACTTACCGCGATCAGGGGCAGCTTGAGCAGGCCATCGGCCACCATGAGCGCGCGCTGAAGATCGCGCAGCAAATGGACGACCGTCGCGGCGAGGGTTACAGCCTGCTCGACCTCGGCGCGGACTACCGCTATCAGGGCGAGTACAAACGCGCGCTGGAATACTTCCAGTTATCGCGGGCGGTGTTCGAGGGGCTGGGCATGACCAATCGCGTCGAGCATGTGGACAACTGTATCGCCGACGTGCGGGCGAAATTGGATGGGGGATAGCAACAAATGACTCAACGTTCCGTGCCCTCCATCGTCTGGGTTATCGCCATCATCCTCGGCATCGTCGCATTCCTCGCCCTGATCTTCGGCGCATTCTACGGCTTCACGCAGATCGAGGGACTCGGCTCGCTTGTGCTGCTGGTGCTGGGCTGGGTCGTCATCCGAAGCATCTCACCGCGCGCTGCAAAACAGCCTGCGCGCCCCCAGCAAAAGCCTGAAAGCATCGCTGTTGCCTTTGGTGTGCTGATGTTCGCCTTCGCAGGGTTCGCGCTCGACCAGCCCGGCAATGTCATCTACAACCTGCCGATTCAATGGCTGTTTTGCCCGGCCAACACGCAGCTCACGCGCGAGGCGGATGTCAGCCGCCCACGCGCCGGTACGACGGTCATCACGCAGGATTTCACCTGTGTGGATGCGGATCGCGTAACGGTCACGCCCGTGCCGATCTGGGGCGCGATGGTTGTGCGCTTCGTCGAGTACCTCGTGCTCGGCTACCTGCTGATCTGGCTCAACCAGCTTTATATGCGGATACGCGCGGTGAGGGCAGCAGCGTGACCGTCAAACAGTTCTGGCAAGACCCGTATCAAACCCTGCTGGAAACACATGTCGACCAGGTAGACGGCGACGCGATCACGCTGGCCGAGACGATCTTCTACGCCTTTTCCGGCGGGCAGGAGAGCGACGCCGGGACGATTGGCGGCCATCCGGTCTTGAACGCGCGCAAGGATGGCCTGGCGATCTGGTACACACTGCCTGCGGAACACGGGCTGACATCGGGTGACGCCGTGACCGTCCGCATCGATTGGGAGCGCCGCTACCAGTTGATGCGCCTGCACTTCGCGGCGGAGATCATCCTGGAGCTGGTTTACCAACGCCTGCCGGGCATCGTCAAGATCGGCGCGCACATCGCCCAGGACAAGTCGCGCATCGACTTCGAGTGGCCAGAGAATCTCGCCGCGTTGTTCCCGGAACTGCTCGACCGGGCGCGGCAGTTGATCAGCGCCGATCACCCGATCATCAGCGCCTACAGCGACCCGGCTGCCGAGCGCCGCACCTGGGAAATCGAAGGGTTCGCGCGCGTGGACTGCGGCGGCACGCACCTGCGCCGCACGGGCGAGGTTGGCGCGATCACGCTCAAACGCAAAAACGTCGGCAAGGGCAAGGAGCGCATCGAGATCTTTGTGGACTGACGCCGGGATATTGTGACATCCAGCCTTCAACTTGTGGGGACTCAACAAATTCCATAAGATGGTTGTATCTGTAGCGGCAGCACCCTGCTGCACACCCTATGAAGGTGAGGTGCCACGATGTCCGTCGTGATTGAATGGGATAATGCTGAACAAACTGCGCTGCGCTATGACCTTTCCGGACGCTGGACCTGGGAGGAATTCTTCGCTGCGTTTGATCAGGGGCGGCAGATGCTCAGCCAGGTGGAACACGTCGTTCACTTCATCCTCAACCCGCTTGACGATGCCAGCCGCAACTATGTGCCGCCCGGAGCCTTGACCCATTCGATGAACATCCATCGCCGTTCGCCGCCGAACGCCGGTTATACCATCTTCGTCGGCGCAGGCACTTTCATCCTCACGCTGCAATCTATCGGGATGAAGATTGCGCCACAGTCCGCGCTGCGCTATCGATTCTGTTCAACGCTGGACGATGCCCGCGAAATACTGGCGGAACTCATCAAAACCAAGACCTGATCGCCTTTTCAATCGATTCTGCGCCGGCGCGGTACGATTGATACACATGCTGTTGGCCTGCCTCCGCCGCTCGTCACTTCCTGAACTGCGCGCCTTCCCATTCAGCGAACAGCCCTTGCAGGCGCAGGCGCTGGTACTTACCCGTCGTCGTCACCGGGACTTCCGTGCCGAAGACGACCACCTTCGGACTCTTCTCGAAGGTCAGCCGCGCCCGGCAGTGCGCCAGTACCGCCGCCGCGTCGAGCGTCGCGCCGTCCTGCGGCACGATATACGCGCCGACCTCTTCGCCGTAATAGACATTCCTGAAGGCGACGGCTAATCCGACCTTGACGCCGGGAATCTCCAGCAGCACCTCTTCGATGTCAAACGGGCTGAACTTGACGCCGCCGCGATTGATCAGTTCCTTGATGCGCCCGGTGATGAAGAAGAACTGCCGCCCGTGCGCGTCTTCCTGGTAGAAGCCTTCGTCGCCGCTGCGGAACCAGCCGAACCTGAAGGTCTCGGCGTTGGCGTCCGGGCGTTTGAAGTAATACTTCATCACGTTGTGGCCGCGAATGCAGATTTCGCCGCGCTCACCAGGCCCAAGCTGCTGACCACTGCCGTCCGCGCTGAAGATCGCCATCTCGTTGGGCGCGATGGGGCAGCCGATGCTCGGATAGCCATACTCCAGCAGCCAGCGCTGATGCTCCTGCCAGGGCAGATCGACAGGCAGGTAACAGCTATAACAGGTCGTCTCGCTCAGGCCGTAGCCGTGCAGCACGGGCAGGCCGAAACGTTCCTCAAAGGCTTTGACCAGCGACATCGCCAGCGTGCCCGCGCCGCAGACAATATGGCGAAAACCGCGCAAATCCTGTTGGTGGATGCCATCGCCCCAGATCGGTTCGCCGCGCGCCTGCTGCTGTTCCGCGAATTCCAGGCAGAATTGCAGCAGCGTCGGCACCACGCTGACGATCTGCACCCGCTCCGCGCAAATACGCCGCCAGAAGTGCTGCGACGAAAACGCGCGATTCAGCACCGTCGAGCCGCCCACCAACAGCGGCGTCACCAGCGTGACCACGATGCCGTTGACGTGGTGAATCGGCAGCACACACATCAGGCGCTGGTTGCCCGTGATGCCCTGCCACGCGGCGATGCCCTGCGCGTCCGCCAGCAGGTTGTACTGCGTCAGCACGACACCTTTGGGCGCGCCCGTCGTGCCGCTGGTGTAGACCAGCAGCGCCTCGTCTTCCAGCGTCGGTTCACCCTCATCGCTGTAGAAGGTGTTCGGCAGGTTGCGCACCAGGGTGTGAAAGTGCGGGTGACTCCCCGGCACGCCGCCTAACTGCACGATCTGGTGAATATTGGGCGCGCCCAGGTCGGGGTCGTCCGCCGCGCCGTTGATGATGCGTTCCGCCCGTTCCAGATACTCATGCCAGACGAAGCACACGACCGCCTCGCTGTTGCGCAGGATGTAAGCGATGCGCCGGTCATCCTCGGTGACGTTCTGCGGGGCAACCGCCGCGCCGATCAGCCAACAGGCCAGGTACAGGATCACCAGATCGCTGTGGTTGTGGCCGATAGTCGCCACGCGGTCGCCGCGCCGCACGCCCAGGTCGTCGTGCAGCAGGTGCGCAGTCTGATGCACGCGCGCGTTGAACTCGCCGTAGCTCAGCTCGTCGCGCTGGCCG
>JAEUQX010000386.1 GCA_016788625.1 Anaerolineae bacterium | reverse complement strand
GGCAGCCATCCAGCGCGGCCTGTACCTCGGCCAGATCGGACATGGTCTCGACCCACAGCACGTCAACACCGCCTGCGACCAGCGCGGCGGCCTGTTCAGCGAACATCTCCACAGCGTCATCAACTTCCAGATCGCCGAGCGGAGCCAGTAACTGCCCGCTGGGGCCAATCGACCCCGCCACGACGACCGGGTGCGGCGCCGCATCGGCAGCAGACCGGGCGATCTGCGCGGCGGCACGGTTAAATTCGTCGGCACGCTCGGCCAGGCCGTGCGTACTGAGGCGCGCGCGATTGCCCCCGAACGAATTGGTCAGGATGATCTGCGCGCCTGCCGCGATGTAGCTGGCATGGATATGCCGCACGGCATCCGGGCGCTCGATGTTCCAGTTTTCCGGCGATTTGCCGCGTTCGAGGCCGGAGGCGAACAGCATCGTACCCATGCCGCCGTCAGCGACGAGGGTTGGGTGCGCTGCGAGGAGTTGGGCGAGATCAGCGGGCATAAGGGTCTCCTTGATGAACTGCGTCAGGCGCGCGGTGCGCTCAGATGCGGGAAGGTATCGTTTGAGTGAGGCAGCGCCATCGCATCGACGAACGTATCCTGAAACTGCGGGTGGGCGGCAGTCTCGACATACTCAGCGCGGCGGGCCAGCGCTTCGGCCTGCTGCCGCTGGCTGAGGTTGAGCAAGGCCAACCGTGCCCCGTCCCCGGCGGCATTGCCCACTGCCACGACGCGCATCAGATCGCAGTCGGGGATCAGGCCGATGGTCATCGCGTAGCGCGGGTCGATATAGCTGCCGAACGCCCCGGCCAGATGAATACGGTCTACCCGTTCGATTCCGATGTGATTCATGAGCAGGCGCGCGCCTGCGTACAGCGCGGCTTTGGCGAGCTGCACGGCGCGGATGTCGAACTGCGTGAGGACGATCTCCTGCCCGCCAGCCGTTTCATCCGCCAGAGCGATGATGAACTCCGCCGCGCTGCCAACCGGACGGATGCGCGGATGGCGCTCAGTGGGCGCGAAGTAGCCGCTGGGCGCGATAAACCCCGCGCTGAACAGTTCGGCCACGATCTCGATGATGCCAGAGCCGCAGATTCCGGTGGGAGCCAGGGTCTGGCCGGGCGGAAGCTCATCGCTCCAGCGTTCGTCGCCGACGACGCGGTAACGCACCGCGCCTGTATCGCGATCGAGGCGGAAACGCTCAATCGCCCCGACGGCGGCACGCTGGCCGTGACGGATTTGCGCGCCCTCGAAAGCCGGGCCGGTCGGGCTGGACGTGACGAGGATGCGCGAGCCAGCGACGAGCATGATCTCGGCGTTGGTGCCTACGTCGATGATCAGCAGCGCCTCGTCTGCCGGAAAAGGCATACTCGCCAGCAGCGCCGCCACGCAGTCCGCACCGACATACCCCGCAATGCAGGGCAGCAGATGCGCCCGCGCGCCGGGGTGCAGGCTGGACAGGCCGAGTTCGCGCGCCGCGAGGTCAATCGGCGCTTCGCTGGCGAGCGCGAAGGGCACCTGTCCGAGTTCGACCGGGTTGATGCCCAGCAGCAGGTGATGCATGACGGTATTGCCGACCAGCACCGCATCGGTGATCGCGGCAGGTGAGAGCGATGCAGCCTGCGCGGCGCGTTCGGCCAGCTCGTTGACGGCCTTGAGGACGGCGTGATGCAACCGTCCCAGACCGCCAGACTCGCTGGTGGCGTAGGAAACGCGGCTCATCAGGTCTTCGCCATAACGTACCTGCGGGTTCATGCTCGATTCGGTGGCGAGGAGCTGCCCGGTTCGCAGGTCACACAGGTGGCAGACGATAGTGGTCGAGCCGACATCGACCGCGATGCCGTAGAGTCCTTCGACGTAGCTGGGATCGATGCGGATCACCCGCTGGTCGCGCCACAGCGTCAGGGTGACATTCCAGTTCCCGGCACGCAGCGCCGCTTGCAGGGAACGCAGCAGCGGCACATCGAGTTCGACGGCGTGTAAGCTCCACTGTTCGGCCAGCGCGCTTTGCAGGCGCTGCCAATCGCCAGCGCCGCCCAGGCTGGCAGGTTTGACTTCAACATAGACGAGGCGGACAGCGGGCAGGACATCCACGAGCATGTCGCGCGCGGCTTTGTGGATGACCTGCTTACGCGCCAGGCTGGTTTCCGGGATATGCAGCAGCACATCGCCCGTGATGCAGGCAGCACAGGCCATACGCCATACCTTCAGGTCCAGGCCGTGCGCGGCGGCATAAGTGCGTTCGTCCGCATTGGGCGGCGTCAGGTGATCGGGGGCTGACGTAATGCCGTGCTTGAGAAATGTCCCCTGCTCAACCGTGACGAGGCATTTGCCACAGGTCTGCCGCCCGCCGCAGATCGCTTCGAGTTCAACGCCCAACTGACGGGCAGCGTCCAGCAGCGGCGTCCCGGCGGGAACGTCTCCCTGGCGGCCAGAGGGCATGAGGATGAGGCGGTGCGCGGCTTGCGGCGGGTCATCGGCAGCGGACATGCAAGCACCCCTCTTCAGGTGGACGAGTCTCCGGCCAGATACTGCTCAATGTTAACGACTGCTGGGTCGGCTACAGCTTGCATCTGCGCGATCAGTTCGCCCTCATCCTC
>JAEUQX010000298.1 GCA_016788625.1 Anaerolineae bacterium | reverse complement strand
TTCATTTCGTCCTGGCTAAGACCCTCCTCTACCAGCGATTTCAACGCTGCCGCGTTGTTCACCAGCAGAGTCAGCACTTCCAACGGATTGAGCGGCTCGACGTTATCCCCGTTGAATGTGCCGACAAACTTGCGGAAACCTCCTGACCATGCGCCACAATCCGGGCAGCGGTCTGGTGCTCGGCCAAGTGCAGCACTGCCACAGGCACGGCATACAAACACATCGGGCGCATCCTGAATAAGTGGAACGCGTTGTCTTGCTAGCATTTGCCGACCCATCTCAAGTACCGCAATCAGGTGTGGGTTTAAGTTATCCCGCTTCAGTGTGCCGATAACCGAGTCGAATTCGGCCTGCATAGCAGCGGCTGTGATCGGTGGGCGGAACTGCCTTGCTGCACGGCGGAGGCGGGCATAGACAGCCGCCTCCAGCAGCTTGCTGAGGTTGACTTGACCTTCGGCCTCAAGTCGTCCCGCGAGTGCCAGCATCTGCTCTATTCCTTCGAGCAAATCGGGTTGGTGTTTCATACGGCCTACCTTTCTAGAAGCAGATAGCCCTTATCTTCGAACAAGTGAAAGGGCGAATAGATATCAACTCCGCTTCCACCAGTCAGTTGACCACTATCCGTGATTATGAATTGCGGCAATAGATTGTATTAATATTTTCTGGTGGCTAGAATGTTCCCAGATTAACCCTCCTTTAGAATGACCTGACCCGTTCTGGTCAAGGTGCAAAACTTAAGCTCAGGAAAGCGTTGGGACAGTTCACGGGCATATGCGTTCAGATCAATAAAAGGAAGATGAAACAAGTCGCGCCAAGGGCGGTGGGCCTCATAAACATAAACTTCTCTGGGAGCAAGTGTTTCCACCCAGCGCGGGATGATTTCCGCATCATCAGGTTCAACGGCAAAGAAAAGCATGTTAGACGGCAGGTTGCGAGCGACTCGCTCAACCTCTCTGGGATTTGTCAGGCGATGCACGCCTTCGGAGTAGTTCAAAACGGTTGTGCCATCAGGATAGGCGATGTGAAAACCAAGCTGTGGCGCGTTCATTGGCAGGCGCAGTCCCAGTGTGCCAATGCGTATCAAATCAATCGGATGAACGAGAAGCTGGAAAATGTACGCCAGTTTTTCGCGCGGACCAGGCGGCAGCAGCGGCATATGCACCCAGGTAAACGCGGTCACTTTTACCCCTGCTATCGTGACACACACTCCGTCTTTGACCGGATGCACATTTTCTGGCGCAAGAATGTTATGCCGGTTGATGTGTCGGATGACCTCCACTGATGAAATCAGATGGATGTTCGCCAGATAAGGGCGGGCTCCCGGCGCTTCGAGAAATGCTTGTAACGACCCCGCATGTTCGGGGTGCCCATGAGTCAGGCATAACACGATGGTTTGAGCCTCTTTCAGAACATCCCAGGCCACAGCATAGCCAAACAAGTCGAAGCCAATCAGTGTGTTGCTGTGTTGTAAGCTGATTCCTGACCAGCCAAAGTAGTGGATTTGCATAATCTCATTTCTCAGGTGACAATGGGTTCACTTCGAGATGGCGCGCCTGCTCGATGACACCATAGATGGTAGCTTCGAGAAAGAAGACCATCCGCATCTCCGCGTAGGCATCGGCACACGCGCCGGCGCTTTTATCCATAGAGAAAGCCGCGATTCGCCCCAACCAGATCACTTCATCGCCGTAAACAATGTGCTGATCCAGCACACACTCCAGGTGCGCTTTGCATTCGTATACATGTGGCGGTTTGACTTTCATAGCAGGAATGGGTGTCAGCCCGGTGGCTTCAACGGGGCGGGGATGCGGCAGTCGATGACTTTGCCAGATGGTATCAATGAGTTCCACGCCAGGCACATTCACCACAAATTCACCGTTGGTCAAAATATTCCGGGCCGTCCAGTGCCTGAAATTGCATCCCATCGCCAGGACAGGCGGTTCAAATGCCATCATCGAAATCCAGCTTTTGGGTGCGATATTGGAGATACCATCCGGGTTAAGGGTTGTCACCAGGACAATTTGTCCTGCCAGCGGTGATGGATGCCAGGTACGCTTATCGAGATCAAGATTAATTTTCTCTTTCATGTTCATAAAATGGAATTTGACCTCTTTTCCCTCAGGTATTTGTCAGCACCGAACGCATTGCCCGCCCCAGTTTCTACAGCGCGGAAGTAACGACCTCCTCCCACCGCTCCGTAATCTGAAAACCACGACGACGCACTTCCTGTAAAAAGCGCGTCGCCGAGACAGCTTTTTCGAGAGACCAGACACCGGGTGGAATCTCTCGCCGTGCGATAAACTGCGTCATGATAGCGGCGTGCCAGCCAGTCAAACGTTCCATTGCAGTGAAACCAGTCGTCTCATCGTAGCGGTCAATCAGATCAATCACCAGCGAGAGCTGGCTGCCATCCTTCTCGCCTGTGCCTCTCGCGCGCATCAGGCACATATCAATCACCCGTTCAGCCTCGATGCTTGGGCTGAGCAGTGCGTGATACATCTGGCGCGGGCTGACGGTCAGCCCAGGCGCAATGCTTAATGGCTCCTCACGGAAAAGCCCAAGATCCTTGAAAGCTTTGAACTGTTGGTAATGACCCGGATAACGCAGGGTCTTGTTCTCGTAGACCTGTAAGATGCCTTCATAGGCATATGGGACCGTCGATGTGCCGCCCGATGTCACAAATGCATCGAACTGGCCGATACCATCGAACTCAATGGTCTCTGGCTCAGTCAGGGTATTCACAGGGGTAACTCTCCCGTCACGCAGAAAAAGTGCCTGTCCATCATACTCATTGGTGAGTCCATTGATATGGAAAGAACATTGGTAGCCCCAGGGTTCAGGTGGATTCTGAGGTAAGCCACCATCCCACAGCCGCACTTCGCGTGGGGCTGCCCCACGCGCCTGCAACTGCTCGACGACATAGACGCCCAGCGTATTGTTCATCCCCGGCCCCATGCCGCAGTCCGGGACAACGGTAATGCCAGCAGCGCGTGCCTCATCATTCATCGCTAACTGCTTGAACACTGTATTTGTGTGGCCGCCAAGATCCACCATGCTCGCCTGTGCCTCAATAGCGGCTCGTGTACAGTGGAGAATGTATCTAAAAGGCACCGCGCACAGGAACACATCAACCGGTTTGAGCAGATCAACCAGGGCGTTATGATCGTAGATATCCGCTTGTAAAGCGCTAACATTGGGGTGTCCGGTCAGGTGGACAATACGTTCGGCAGCCTGGACAGCGGCAGCATAGTTTACATCCAGCAAGAGAACACGGGCAGCGTCACCCCACTTCGCCATATCATAGGCGGCTGCTGCACCCTGACGTCCTGCCCCAACGACTGCGAAGTTATACAACCCCACCATTGATCACCTGCTACGTTAAGATTTTCTTCGATCAAGTGTTTCGATCATAAACCACGCGAACTGAGCTGCCCGCTCCAGTGCAGCGGCTTCAATATTGGCGCTGTTGTCGCTGTAGCGATGCCAGTTGGGAAGCCAACCGGTGTCATCCAGCCCAACCAGACAGATTCCCCGAAGACCGCGCCGCCTCAGCGTCGCGATTTCTTCGAGAATGACCACATTTTCTCCGGTTATTTGGCATTCGGGATGTGCCTGACTGGTTTCTCGTGCCAGCGTTACCGAGTCTGAATCAGGATAATAGGGATTGAAATAAGTCAACCCACTGTGGCGCTCAACATAGGCAAGTCGCCCACTGCCGACTAATTCAAAATCGATGAACCAGGCATCACGGAGTTCAGACGTATATTTGTCCAGCATGGCATTCATGCCGATCAGACCGACTTCTTCGGAGCCGGTGAAAGCCAACCAGATTTCGGTGTTCTGAAAAGGCTGCCGAGCCGCTTGTTTGCCGATACCCAGAGTGCAGGCAACCGCCGAAGCGTTGTCATTGGCGCCATCTACAAAACCGCTTAATTCGTCCAGGATCAAGATAAATGTCGAGAATCCCACTGCCAGCGTACATAGAAGGATCAAAACCTGAACGTTCAGAAGTATGGCGACCAGCAGCAAAGCCGCTGCCAACAGCATAAAACTTGTGGCCGCTTGTAAGCTTCGCTTAAACAGCGCTGAAAAGCTCAACCGATGTTTATTGCTATCGATATGACCGATCAATACAACACGCTGTTTGGGTTCTTGTGCCGCCGGGATGCGGGCTAAGATATTCCCCCCCGCAGGGTATTTAGGATAGAGTGGATAAAGTACCTGATATTGAACAGCTCCTGTCGTTGACTGCCAGAGATGATAAAGGCCGAAGAGCGTGATCAGACTGCCAATGATGTTCCCGATACCGCCAGTCAATCCAATCAGCCCACCTGTCACGGTGAGCAGGGCAGGAATTATCAGAGCATAACCCCAGGTATCAATCGTGGGAAAAGCGATCTCCTCAATATCGGTGATTCCTCTTGCCTGCAACTGTTCGCGCAGATAAGCACGTGCTTCAGCTTCTTCAGGGTGGCCTGCAGGGCGCGAGCCGATCCTATCCGCCAGCGCAGAAACATCGGTTTTGAGTGTTTCACCGTGAAGGTATTCCACAACATGCTCCCCGCTTTTTTCACATCTCCGTTGGTGCTGGTTGGGAGGTGCTGAAATGCATCCGCTTTATCAAGTCGCTATTCCGCCACGCGCCGATTATTAGGCGGGGAATGTGACGCCTGAAGGCAACCTGCGGACGGTAGAGTTTCAGCCGTATGATCGCCCGCAAAAGCACCCGAACATAGTATTTCTGAATGAGGCGATACATCTCTGGCTGCGACAACTGCGTGGTTGGGATAACAAAATGAGCCAGATCGTAAACTTCTCGGTGATGGGTGGTGACCTGATCGCGCATCTCCTGGTGAAAGCCTGTGCCTGGCAAAGGCGTCAGCGGGGTCAGTTCGGTCAGAACAATGTTGGGATGCCGCCTGACATAGGCATCGATCCGTTTGAAATCGGCTTCCGTATAATCTGGCATGACCAGAAATCCCGCGCTCAGGCCGATGCCATATTGCGCCAGGATTTCAATGGCTTTCTCATTAATTTCGACGCTGGTTCTTTTGTTCACCTCGCTGATGCGTGTATCGTCCACTGCTTCTAACCCGGTCATCACCAGCACCAGGCCAATCCGCGCCCACTTCGCAAAGATGTCGGGGTTTTTCACCACACAGTCCGTGCGCGTATAGGCAAAATAGCGCTTCTTGATCCCGGCTTCTACGATCAGGTCATGCAGGCGTTCCAAGCGTTTCACATCAATGAAGGTGTGGTCATCACAGAACATGATGAAGTCTTCTTTAATGGTCTTCAAATCCTCAACGATGAGTTCGGGTGAGCGTGTGATGAAACGTCGCCCGGTGAAGTGCTGGCAGGAACAGAAGTTACAGGGAAAAGTACACCCTAACGAGGTCTGAATTGAGGCGACAGAGTTTTCAAACAGGTAGAAGTAGCGCAAGCGGTATTTGTCGGTCAGCGAGCGATTGGGACGCGGCATGTGATCAAGATTTGCCGGAAATGGACGCGGTGCGGTGAGGTGCAGCTTGCCCTCTCGTGGCAACCCCAAACCCTGAATATCGTCAAAGTCAATAACTCTTCTTTTATCCCAGCGAGCAACGATTTCTCTGAAGGCTGGCACACCCTCACCGATCACTACCACATCAATAAATCGAGAGTTGAACTCATGAGGGCAGAGGGTCGCGTGATGTCCACCGACAACGGTTAAGATAATCGGATTGAATTCCTTCGCGGTTTTGAACACCCGCTGTGCAGTATAGGTCTGTACCACCTGGGCGCTTGCTCCCACAATATCGGGGTTGAAGCGCTGCAATGTACTTTCCAGATCGGTATCCAGCTCCATATCGAGCAGTTCAACCTCATGATCAGGGACAGCAGCACCGATGATTTCCAGGCCAAGCGGTTCGATCTTTGCCAAGTATTTCAAACCAATGGTCAAATCACCGCTGGGTGGGTTAACCAGTAAAATTCTCATATTTGCTCTTGATCCCCGCACAGACTGCAATCAAAGTAAGCACAAACGGAGCATAGGCGTTGCCTTTTGCTCATCATATCTCATGGTAGAAGGGGCATGGCGAAGATGCTGTGACTGAAGTCACGCAGAATTATTCATAGCGGGGCGACGTACTGCGAAGCAGTCTAATGGCCCTGCAACATTAGCTGAAAATGGGCATGTTGAATTCGTGGTGCAAGATTTGGATGTTCCTGTCGCACTTACCACAAGAGCATCATGCCGCCTCAATTGATAAACACTGCCATACCTCGGATTTCTGCGATATACTGATCACAAAATTCTGATGAACGAGTCTCTCAACCGCTATGGATGACCGCTCGACTATCCGATTTAATGAGTTGCGCGATATTCCTGCATTTCAAGGCTTGCCCCCTGAACAGGTGCAGAGTCTTGCCAATGTCATGGTGCGTCGGAAGTATTCACCCAGCCAGATCGTCTTTATGGAGGGCGAAAAGGCCGGGCCGTTGTGGTTTGTGGCGCAGGGTCGCGTCAAGATTATCAAACAGTCTCTGAATGGGCGCGTCCAAGGGTTATGCCTAATGAATCGTGGGAAGTGCTTCGGGAGCTGTCCGCTGTTTGACATGGAACGGAATCCAGCCACAGCCCAGGCACTCGACTATGTGACGCTGTTTGTTTTGCCAGAATCAGCATTACGGCAGTTAAAAGAAGGAGACCCGCACCTGGTCAAAGCACTGCTGCATATTTACAGCCAGCGGTTAGAACAACTGGCACGAGTGAGTGAAGTCCTGGGGTCGTGGACTATTGCAGATCGCATCAATGACTGCTTGATTACCTATGCCAATCGAGATACACAGCCATCTGTTGTCAAATTGACCCACGAAAAGCTGGCGGAACTGTCAGGTACAGTCCGTGAGGTCGTCACACGCCATCTCAGTTTTCTCGAAAAAGAAGGGATCGTGCTCAATGAAACCGGGCGAATTACCCTGTTAAACTCCAATGCCCTGCTGCCGCCCTGTGCCTGTGAAGATAAACCGGTGTCCACTGATGTGATTTAGGTCACATCGTTCTATTGCCTCCGACAGTACGCTGACAGTATAATCACTTGTAACCGTGTCTGTCCTATGAAAGTCAGCTTCGAGTTATTATCCCAAAGTCCGCTTTTTGCGGGACTTAGCCCACGCATCCGGTGCTGTATTGCCGAGAAATCGGTCCTGACAGAGTATATTGTCCGC
>JAEUQX010000150.1 GCA_016788625.1 Anaerolineae bacterium | reverse complement strand
CCCGTCCTGCGTGGACTGGGTCTCTTCCATGGCAAACGCGGCTATGGCCTATCGGTTGAATTCAAGGTGCGCCAGGGACCGGTCACAATCCTGTGTATGACGCAGACGGCTGATGGTCGCCTGAAGATGCTGGCTGCCGATGGCGAGTCCATTCCCGGTGATACCCTTCAGATTGGCAATACCAACTCTCGTTTACGATTTGGTTTGAACCCGGCTGATTTCATGAACCGTTGGTGCGAACATGGGCCAACCCATCATTGCGCGTTAGGGGTTGGGAATCAGATTGGGCGGATTCGCAAAGTCTCACGTCTATTGCAGCTTGACCTTGCGGTTGTAGGCTGAAGCGCGAAAGGAACGACAGATGAAGCGGGTTGGGTTTCTGCTCCAAGTCAAACGCGACAAACTGGATGAATATAAGGCACATCACAAGGCAGTCTGGCCGGAAATGTTAGCGGCGCTGCGGCGGACAGGCTGGCACAACTACTCACTGTTTCTGCGTGACGATGGCCTGCTTTTTGGCTATTTTGAGGCGGCGGAGAGTCTTGAGGCATCGTTGGAGGGCATGTCGCGCGAAGCGATTAATCAGAAGTGGCAGGAATTCATGGGGCCCTACTTCGAAGCGATCAGCGGACGCCCGGATGAGAACCTGATTGTGCTGGAAGAGGTTTTTCACACTGATTGAGTAACCGTCAATTAGTCTTCGTAATGCGTCTGACGTTACCTCTATGCCGTAGTCCCCATCGAGACTGCTGATCTGGTCGCCGATAGTATGATGCGAACCATGAATCGGACAGCAAAATAGCGCAGCAATCAGTGGATCGGAAGCGCTATGAGAAACACATACAGCCCGGAATTCAAAGCGAAAGTGGTGCGCGAGGATCGCACGTTCAGCCGATCTCCTCGCTACTTCGCGTGTCTCCTTTCGCAAGCTGCTCGTTCGCACCGTGGACTAAGGTCAGGCACGTTGTAGGGTATAATCTACTCAACACGCACCATATGGTACCAAAACCTCATGATCAACACGCTGCCAATCAAGCACAGTGAGCTGCGAGAAATTCCCGCATTTCACGACCTGCCAGATGAACAGACTCAGAGTATTGCTGCGGTCATGGTGCGTCGTCAGTATGCGCCGGGCCAAATCATCTTCATGGAAGGTGAGCAGGCAGGTTCATTGTGGTTTGTGTTTCAGGGCCGGGTCAAGATCATCAAACAGTCCCTGAATGGTCGAATCCAGGGGCTATGCCTGATGAATCGGGGTAAGTGTTTTGGCAGCTGCCCCTTGTTTGACATGAAGAAAAACCCAGCTACGGCCCAGGCACTCGACGACGTAACCTTATTTGTGCTGCCAGAAGAATCCTTGCAGCAGTTGAAAACACGGGATGCGCAGTTGGTGAAAGCGCTGCTGCACATTTATAGCCAGCGCCTGGAACATCTGGCACGCGTGAGCGAAGTGCTTGGTTCGTGGACGGTCTCGGATCGTATCAACGACTGCCTCCTGACCTATGCAAAACGCGACTCGGACGAACCTATCGTTGAGCTGACGCACGAAAAGCTCGCCGCGCTGATTGGCACGGTGCGCGAGGTCGTCACGCGCCATCTCAGTTTGCTGGAAAAAGAGGGGGTGGTGCGCAATGAAAACGGGCGCATCATCCTTCTGAATCCCAATGCACTCCTCCCACCGTGCGCCTGTGAGGATCACAAAACCTCTGCGTGACGTGATTTAGGTCACATCGGCAGATGACAACCCGTCGTATGTTGGCAGTATGATAATGTATGTCAGTGGTTGTCTTATGAACGTCCATGTCGAGTTGTTGTCCAAAAGTCAATGTTTCGCTGGACTTAGCCCGCGTACACAACGCTGTATTGCCGACCATTCCACGTTGGCAGAGTATGCGCTGGGTAGTGACCTCTACCGACAGGGAGACCCGCCAAGTGCCTTGTATACGCTGCAAGCGGGACGCGTCAAACTGTACCGTCAGTCTGCCGAAAAATGCCAGATTTTGGCGCTCCCTTATCCCGGAGATTGCCTCGGCGCGGAAACACTGCCGACTGGCACCCCCAGCCCATACACGGCAACCGCCCTCACAGCAGTGACGGCCGTCACACTACCGCCTGACGCGCTGCAGTCGCTCCTGGACGAACACGCGGACTTTCAGGAAATCTTCCTCAAACTCATCACCAATCGCCTGAAACAGTTCGTCACGCTGGTACATGATCTGGCCTTTCGGGATGTCACGTCACGCCTGGCAATGGTTCTGATCGCGCGGGCCGAGGTTGAAGGACAGCCTCATGATAACGGCATCGCCTTTGACCGACTGCTCTCCCAGCAGGAATTCGCGGATATGGTCGGTACGGCTCGCGAGGTGGTGTACCGCACCTTCAAGCGATTTGAAGAGGATGGGCTGGTTCATATGACCCGCAGCAGCATCCTGATCCGCGACCTCAAAAGCCTTCGCGCCATCGCCCTGCAAGAAGCTCGCTAATCCCGCATTCGTGAAATCTATCACGCGATGTGACTTGGGTCACATCTGGTTTTGTTGTCCCGTTCCATGATGGGGATATGAATGTGCTGCGTTCAGCGGCATGAAGATATTTCGCATCACTTCGGAAAAGGAGACAGAACAAGAGATGGTTTCACATCGATTATCTTCAAAAGTCATCTTTGTTGTGGCCATAGCTGTCATCGCGGCGCTACTGGCTGTGGTGTTTGCGCCCAAAACGATCACTACCGCTCAAGGCGATGCTCTGGATTGGCAAACCATCGCCCAACAGCGCGGGTTGACGGAAGCGGATCTGCGGGCCGCTGCTATGACCTACACACCCAGCGGCGTGATGGACGAATACGTCATGTTCGCCTCGGCTGGTCAGGGCGGCCAGGTACTGGCAATCGGTATGCCCTCCATGCGCCTGCTGCGCCTGATTTCGGTCTTTACGCCGGAGTCCTGGCAGGGGTATGGCTATGGCGCTGGCAATGAAGTCCTTGAACAAGGCTACATTGACGGGCAGGAAATCCTGTGGGGCGACACGCACCACCCGGCCTTGAGCGAAACCAACGGTGAATACGACGGGCAGTGGCTGTTCATCGGTGACAAGGCCAATGGGCGCGTTGCCGTGATCGACCTGCGTGACTTCGAGACCAAACAGATCGTCCACAACCCGGCATTCCTCAATGATCACGGCGGCACCTTCGTGACCCCCAACACCGAATACATCGTTGAAGGCGGCCAGTATGGTCTGCCCCTCGGCGGGGAATATGCCCCGATTGCGGACTACCAGAATTCCTACAGCGGCATGATCACCTTCTGGAAATTTAACCGCGAGACCGGTCGCATTGACTACGAACGGTCATTTGCGATGGAACTGCCCCCATACTGGCAGGACTTGTGCGATTCGGGCAAAGGTGTTTCGGAAGGCTGGATCTTCTGCAACTCGTTCAATGCTGAAATGGCGACTGGCGGTATCGAGAGCGGCAACCCGCCCTTCGAAGCAGGTGTGAGCCGGGGTGCAGTGGACTACCTGCACATCATCAACATCAAGGCCGCGGAAGCTGTCTTCCAGTCCGGTGGCGCGGTTGATGTCAACGGCTTCAAGGTTATCCCGCTGGAAACCGCCGTTCAGAATAACCTGCTGTTCCTGACGCCCGAACCGCGCAGCCCGCACGGCGCGGATGTGACACCCAAGGGTGATTTCGTCGTAGTCGGTGGCAAGCTCGACCCGCACGTCTCGGTATACAGCTTCCAGAAGATGCAGGACGCGATTGCCGCTGGCACAACCGAAACCGATGTATTCGGCGTACCCGTGCTGGCCTTTGAAAGTGTGCTGGAAACGCAGGTCGAACTGGGGCTTGGCCCACTGCACACCGTCTATGACGATCAGGGTTATGCCTATACCAGTCTATTCCTGGACAGCGCGGTTGCCCGCTGGAGCATCGGCGCGGAAGGCTATCGCCCGCAGGATGGCTGGACGCTGATCAACAAGACACCGGTTCAGTACAATGTCGGCCACCTGGCGGCTGCTGAAGGTGACACGGCTACGCCGGATGGACGCTTCCTGGTCGCACTCAACAAGTGGTCAGTGGATCGTTTCCTGAGCACCGGCCCACTGCTGCCACAGAACTTGCAATTGATCGACATTTCGCTGCCCGGCGACCAGACACAAATCCTCTACGATATGCCGATCACGGGCGCTGAACCGCACTATGCCCAGATCATCAAGGCAGATAAGCTGGCGGCATGGGAAGTGTACCCCGAGGTCGGTTGGAATCCGCTGACTCAATCAGTTGACCCCAATGCGGTAACCCAGGGTACGGAAGGCGTGACGCGCGACGGTAACAATGTCACCGTGCGAATGACGGCAGTTCGCAGCCACATGACCCCGGAACATGTCGAAATTCAGGCAGGCGACCATGTGACTTGGACGATCACCAACGTCGAACGCGCCCGCGATGCCACACATGGTTTTGCTATCCCCTTCTACAACATCAACCTCAGCATCGAACCCGGTGAGAGCATCACCTTTGAGTTTGAGGCAACCCGTTCTGGTGTGTTCAGCTTCTACTGCACGGAATTCTGCTCCGCGCTCCACCTTGAAATGATGGGTTATTTGATGGTCAAGCCTGAATAGGTCGAGACCGATCAACGGGGTGGCGGTGATACTGTCATCGCCATCCCACCCCTAGCACTGTACAAGAGGTCTGATAATGACGACGAATGCAATCCCATCATCGAAGTCGAACGCCGCTGCCAAACCTGCACAGAGAGGCACAAGCCGCTTGCTTAAGTGGCTGCCATCAGCATTCTTCCTCATCGCCGCTATATTGATGATTGTTTCGATCAGCTTGCCCTACTGGGGACTGGTCTTACAGGCGCCGCAGTATCCTGGCGGGCTGCAAATGCGCGTGTTCGTCAACAACATGACAGGTGACGACGATCCCAAGTTGGACGAAGTACGCGAAATCGATGGCTTGAATCATTACATCGGCATGAAATCGCTGTACGAAGCCGCCAAGTTTGAGCGCTCTATCGCCATTCCGGCTGTCATCATCATGATCATTTTCCTGGTGGTCGCGGCTTTTTGGCGGCGGCGCTGGACGTGGCTCCTCGCAATTCCGGCGCTAACGTTCCCCTTTGTATTCCTGGCTGATCTGGCATTCTGGATGAATCAGTATGGTCAAAACCTTGATCCCTATGCCCCACTGTCCAGCGCCATTCAGCCATTCACACCGCCCGTCTTGGGCGAAGGCGTCATCGGTCAGTTTAGCACGGTCGCCTATGTGGATACGGGTTGGTACATCATTTTCGCGGGCAGCATCCTGATCCTGGTAGCGCTGCTCATCAAACTCAGCAGTCGCTTTATGAAAGCAGAAGGCTAAACCGTGATGGGAACGCGCCAGCTCACGCCCACAAAACGGTTGACCGGTTTTGCAGCGCTTGTGCTGTTGATGTGCCTGGCGGTTTCATCCGTTCGCGCGCAGAACATCCTGACTGTTGCAGCAGATGGCGCGTATGTCACGATTGAGGCGGCATTGGCGGCGGCACAACCGGGAGATGTGATTGAAGTGCATAGCGGGGTTTACCCTGCCCCGCTGGTCATCGATAAGACGGTATCCCTGATCGGTGTTGAGCAACCCGTCATCGATGGTCAGGGTAAAGGCAGTCTGGTCTTAATCAACGCGCCGGATGTGCTTTTCAGTGGGTTCACCTTACGCGCGAGTGGACAAAGCCTGCCCCATGAGGACACAGGTATTGTCATTCAAGCGCAGCACGTAACAGTAAGCAACAATCGGCTAGAAGATGTCATGTTCGGCATCTACTTCGCCGATGCATCCGGCGGAGTGGCAGAAAATAACGTCATTCTGGGCAAGCCGCTGGAAGAGAGTGTGCGCGGCGATGGTATTCGCGTGTGGTACAGCGATGATGTCCAGATCATCGGCAATGAGATTACGAGTGGCCGCGATACGCTGATCTGGTATTCGGACGACATCACCATTCGCGATAACCATCTGCACCATAACCGCTATGGGCTGCACTTCATGTACAACGAAAACGCAGTGGTTGAGAACAACATCATCGAACACAATGCTGTCGGCGCGTACATGATGTACTCGACTGGTTTGGTGATGACGGGCAACCAGTATATCGATAACCGGGGAGCAAGTGGTTACGGTGTTGCCCTCAAAGATATGGATCATGCTCTGATCAGCAATAATGCTTTTGTCGGCAACGTCGTCGCGATCTATTTGGATAACTCGCCATCGCTCGTTGATGAGTTCAACACGATCAGCCAGAATTTCATTGCCTACAACGATGTGGGGCTGATTGGCCTTCCTTCGGTCAAACGCAACATCTTTCAGCACAACACCTTCCTGGAAAACTATCAACAGGTCAGTGTGCAGGGGCGCGGTGACCTGCTCGGCAACATCTGGAGTCAGGACGGCATCGGCAACTACTGGAGCAATTACGTCGGCTATGACCGCGACGGTGATGGCGTTGGCGACATGCCATTTCGCGCAGAAAAGCTGTTTGAGAGTCTCGCGGATAGCGACCCTGTCCTACGCTTTTTCCTGTTCAGCCCGGCCAGCCAGGCGATAGATTTCGCCGCATCGGCCTTCCCACCCCTGCGCCCAGACCCCAAGGTCATCGACGAAGCGCCGCAAACGCACTATGCCATGCCAGCCAGCATGACGGAAACAACCGCTGGTGTTTCGCTGCCTTTTCTAGTGGCAACATTCGTGCTGCTCGGCATTGGCGCAGGCATCTGCATGTTTGCATTACGCAGCAGCAGACGCCCCATGCCATCACCCAAACCTGCCGCAGCCGTTCAGGCAGGCACATAAGCAAGAGGAATTCATCATGATCATTGCCAAGAACCTGACCAAACGCTATGGCAAACATACCGCTCTCGACAATCTTTCCTTCACCATCGAGGCAGGCGAGGCGGTTGCGCTGTGGGGCGCGAATGGCGCTGGCAAAACCACAACACTGCGCTGTCTGCTGGGCATTCAGGGTTTTGAAGGCGAGCTAACGATTAGCGGCATCAATGTATCCCGCAACGCCAAGGCGGCGCGGGCGGCGATTGGGTATGTGCCACAAGAGACCGTGTTTTATGACATGACCGTGATGGAGACGTTGTTCTTCTATGCGCGCCTTAAAAAGACAGAGCTTCAGCGCGCGAACACCGTACTGGAACAAGTGCAGCTAGAAGCGCACCACATCAAGCGTGTCAATATGCTCTCCGGCGGGATGAAGCAGCGGCTGGCACTGGCGATAGCACTGCTTGCCGACCCGCCTGTACTGGTACTCGACGAACCGACCGCTAACCTGGATGTCAAAGCGCAACGCGATTTTATCCATACCGTGCAGTTATTGAATCAAGCTGGCAAGACGATTGTCTTCTCATCCCACCGCCTCGATGAAGTGATCGCGCTGGGCAGCCGGGTCTTGGTGCTGGCCGAAGGCAAGTTGACGCTGGAATGCCCACCTCAGGAACTGGCACACAAACTCGGCTTGCACCGCTGGCTGCGCATCTGGGTGGCAGCGCAGCACAAAGATACGACCCTGCGCATTCTGCATGAGCAGGGTTATGCAACGATGCCCAATGGTCGCAGTGTCTATGTCCAGGTCACTTCTGACGGGAAGATTGCGCCGCTCCGTTCGCTGGAATCGGCGAGTATCCCTGTTGAGGACTTCGATCTGATTGATGGCGAAATCATGCTGAAAGAAACGGATCATGATTGACTTCACCAATGTTGTAACAATCACGCGAAAAGAACTCCGTGACGCCCTTCGTAATCGCTGGTTCATTGTATTTACCATCGCCTTTGCGGGTATTGCGCTGGCGCTATCGGCTTTCATGCAGCCAAACAATTCCGCGCTGCGGGTGGCAAGCTACAGCCGTACCGCTGCCAGCCTGGTCAACCTGGTGCTGTTGTTTGTCCCGCTAATCGGGCTAACCCTCGGCGCGGCCAACCTGGCGGGCGACCGTGAAACGGGTGCACTGGCGTATCTGCTGGCGCAGCCTGTGAGCCGGGTTGAGGTTCTGTTGGGCAAATATCTGGGATTGGCCGGAGCGCTGCTGGCAACGCTGACGCTTGGCTTCGGAGTCGCAGGTGTGACGCTTGCCCTGCAAGGCAGCGTACAAGACGCCGCCAGCTATTTGTTTACGGTTACGCTCGCCTATCTGCTGGCGCTGGCGATGCTGAGCCTCGGATTTCTCATGTCTACTATCGCCCAAAAGACGACAGCAGCGCTTGGCGGCGCTCTGTTCCTCTGGCTGTTTCTGGTGTTCATTGGCGACCTTGGCATCATGGGCACCGCCATCTCGACACAGATGCCCATCCAGACGGTGTTCTTCATCGCCGCTGCAAATCCGCTTCAGATGTTCAAGCTGGCCTCGATCCTGACGATGCAGGCGAATCTGGAAGTGCTTGGCCCGGCTGGCCTGTACGCAACCGATCAGTTTGGTGGGCTGCTGCTGCCAATGCTCCTGCTCGGACTTGTGGTGTGGATTGTTCTGCCCTTAGTGGCGTCGATCACCATCTTTGCGCGACAGGAAAAATTCGTCTTCAAGGGGGCGTAATGATGCGTATGTTCGCGCGAATAATGCTCCTGGCGATTGTGCTGTTGATCGCGGCTTGTGGGCAGCAGAACGCAGCAACACCAGTGCCGCTAGATGTCGATATGACGGTGCGCGTCGAACCAGAACCGCTGTCCATTGGCGAGGCGACGCTTATCGTCAACCTCAAAGATGCCAGCGGGACTCCCCTGGAGAACGCTGTACTGCAAGTGCATGGCGATATGGATCATGCCGGAATGACGCCGGTAGACCGCGAGGTTCGTGAAAGCACAAACGGCGAATACCTTGTCCCATTTGAGTGGTCTATGGGTGGCGGTTGGATTGTCACAATAACGGCGCGCCTGGCGGATGGTCGTGAAATCAGCGAGATGTTTAACTTCTTCGTTGAAGCAGTCTCCAGCGAGAGCATCATCAATCAGAATGCCAATGCAGATGCGGAATCCACCCCCGATGGAACAGAAGACATCCTCATCAGCTATCAGCCCGATAACAACCCGGCACTGGGTGGGGATGCCACCGTGACTATTACGATCACCGACCAGGATGGAAACGCAATCAGCGATGCGACGGTCGAGGTTGTCGGTGATATGGCGCACGCGGGCATGATGCCTGTATCAGGCACAGGTGAACATACAGAGGCAGGTCAGTACATTGTCCCCCTGAGCTGGACGATGGCAGGCGACTGGATTGTAACCGTGAAAGTGTCGCTGGCGGATGGGCGTGAAATTGAACAGGAATTCGAACAGCAGGTCGTCACGCCATAAGTCTCTTCTGCCGTAACTCACATTGAAGTACAGATCACTGTTTGGAGGACTATATGACACAGCATCATCACTCAGGTAAATCGGATGGTCTTAATGCCAATCTGGTTGCGATTATCATCATCATCAACTTCTTCGTAATTGGTGTACTGCTACTTTCATCCATAACGGTAAACACATCTGCTGCCGATGATGCAAATGAGGGTGAAGTTGCCGTGCTTGACTCGACCGCTACTCCACAACCACCTACTCTGATTCCGGCCGCAGTGATTCCGACTGCAACGGCGACGTCAATGCCAACCGGCAGCCCGGTACCTTCTCCAATGCCGACCAGCACGCCGCAGGTTGTAGCCGATGCAGGCGGGGCGGCAGGGACGGGCAGCGAGGTTTCTGCCAATTATGATGCAGCGCTCGTAGAACAAGGGCGAAATCTATTCATCACTTGTTCAGCCTGCCATGGCCCGGAGGGGCGTGGCTTGCCCAACCTGGGCAAAGACCTGGTCGCGAG
>JAEUQX010000140.1 GCA_016788625.1 Anaerolineae bacterium | reverse complement strand
TTACGGCAGTGGTCTGCGCGGCGTTGGCGCTCGTCACCAGCGTCTCGGCCTGCGGCGGTTTGTTCTGCCAGAATATCCCGGTCGATCAACAGGCCGAGCGTATCATTTTCACCGTCAACGACAACGGCACCATCACGGCCTACGTGCAGATCAATTATACCGGGTCTGCGCCGGACTTCTCCTGGGTCGTGCCCGTGCCCTCCGTGCCGGAAGTCGATGTGGCCGAGATCGCCACCTTCGACGAACTCAGCCGCCTGACCGCGCCCGTCTTCATCCCGCCGCTCATGCCAGAGTGCGCCGTGATCCCGGTACCCGCCGCGATGGCGGGGGCGTCGGATGGCAGCGTCGAGGTGCTCGCGTCGGGCGTGGCTGGCCCATATGCCTACGATGTCGTCACCAGCCCCGACCCGACCGAACTGATCATCTGGCTGCGGACGAACAACTACATTATCACCGAAGCGATGGAACCGCTGGTCAAGGTCTACACCGACGAGGGCATGGTCTTCCTGGCGATGAAGCTGCAACCCGACCAGGGCGCGCAGGACATCCAGCCCGTCGTCATGACCTACGAATCGACCCAACCGATGATTCCGCTGCGGCTGACGGCGGTGGCGGCCAACCCCAACATGAATGTGCTGACCTGGATTCTCGGTGAAACGCAGGCGCTGCCGACCAACTACGCCAACCCGACCATCAGCGATGACGATCTGCGCTACAGCTTCGGCAGCTCCGACGGCACAAATTACCTCGCGCTGATTGACCAGACCGTTGACCTCTACAGCGGGCGCGCCTTCATCACCGAATACGCCGGGCCGACCAGCGCGCTGGTGAACGCCGCCGTTGACCCGCTGGCCGCAGACCTGCTCACGCGCTACCCGTACATCACCCGCGTCTTCGGGCGCATCTCGCCGGAGGAGATGACCGTTGACCCCGTGTTCAAGCTGAGCGACGACGTGGCCGATGTCTCCAATGTGCGCGACCTGAGCGGCATGGACGCGAAAACCTTCTGGGCGTGCGAAGGCACCGAGCAGAATGTGCAGGTTGAATATGACCCGAATGTCGTCCCGCCAGACTTCGAGTGAAATTGCGTTATAATCGCGGGAAACAAAAGATTTCACCACAGAGGCGCAGAGGACATAGAGGAAATTTGTGTACTGTAGGGGAGGATTAGGCGCTTGCGCCGTATATCCGCCCGTTGGCCTTTTGTAGGGACACGGCGGTGCTGTGTCCGCCTCTGAGGAAGGAGAGAGGGTGTGTGTTGTAGGGACGCAATGCACTGCGCCCTTACGACAGCGCCGTATATCCTCCCGCGGACGAAGCAAGCAGAGAACAGGGTATGTATTGTAGGAGAGAATGACGATGGGCTACGAGTCATCCAGGACACGGCGGGCGAAAGCGCGCGAACGCCAGATGGCACGGCAAAGCCGCCGCTCCGTCATGGCGACGATTTCCGGGCAGACGAGCAACAAGCTGCGCAGCACACTGCCCGTAGATGCGGTCGGGCAGCGCGCGGGTGACGTGGCCGGGCGCGCCGGGCTGATCATCCGCGATCTGGCCTGGTATACCCTCCACACGCCGCAAATCCTGCTCGGTTTGGCTGCTCTCGGTGTGGTGATATTCCTGATCTTCGTCGCCACAAACCTGTTCGGCGGGCGAATTTTCCCCAACGTATGGGCAGCGGGCGTGCCGCTCGGCGGTCTGACGGTAGAGGAAGCCCGCGCCGCGCTGGACGACGCCTGGGCCAATCACCTGCGCATCGCGCTGATCGATGGCGAACGCCGTTGGGAAGTCGCCCCCACTGAAATTGGCTTGCAGATCGACGCGCAGAAAACCGCCGAAGCCGCACGCGCTATCGGCTTATCCGGCGTGCCATTCGGATATGGCGTGCAGCCCGTCGTCAACCTGGACTTCACCACCGCGCAGTCCTACATGCTCGACCTGAGCGCGACTGTGGCGCTGCCACCGCGCAACGGCACATTCGAGTGGCAAAGCGACCAGCTCATCGCCAAAGCCGGGCAGGAAGGGCGCATGTTGGATGTTGCGCGTATGATGGATGCCCTGCGTGAAGACCCGGTTCAGGTCATCCAGGATGGCCGTTTGAACCTGATCATGGCGCCCATCGAACCGGAATACCCTGACCCTGAGCCGTTCCTGGAAGACGTGCAAGCCATCACCAGCCAGCCGTTCACGATGATCGGCTATGACCCCTTCAGCAACGAGACGCTCAGTTGGTCAACCAGCCGGGATGTCTTCACCAGTTGGCTGGAAGCGGGCGACGATGAGGTAGCGGTGCGAATGGACACCTTCAGCATCTTCCTGGAGGCGCAGAACCAGTCGCTCAACAACGACCCTACACGTGGAGAACGCTACCTCGACCCAATCCTGACGCGCCAGCGCTTGACCGAGGCGATCAACAACCAGATTTCGACGGTCAATCTGCGCATTCAGTACCGCCCGTTCGAATATCAGGTTGAAGCGGGCGATACGGGCTTCCGCATCGCGCGTAAGACGGGTATTCCCTTCTATCTGATCGAGGACGCCAATCCGGGTCGCGACCTGGGTGTGCTCTCGCCGGGGGATATTGTGCGCCTGCCTACGCCGGATGTGACCCTGCCGCTTGAACCTGTGGCGCATAAGCGCATCGTCGTCAACCTGAATACACAGTCGCTGACGGCTTTTGAAAATGGTCAGCCCGTGTTCAATTGGCCGATTTCGTCCGGCCTGCCACAGTATCCCACGTCGCCCGGTGTTTATCAGGTATTGAGCCATGAAGAAGTAGCAACCGGCAGCAGCTTCACGCTGTGCAACGTCGGCGGTGACTGCGGCCAGTGGAAGATGAACTGGTTTATGGGCATGTACGAAGTCGGGCCGGGGCTGATGAACGGTTTCCATGGCGCGGTGCTGCTGCCCAACGGCGCTTATCTGGGCGGCGGCAGCGTCGGCCAACCGTACACCTATGGCTGCGTAATGTCGGTGGATGAGCAGGCCAAGCTGCTCTATGATTGGGCTGACCTGGGCACGGTCGTTGAAGTGGTCTCCAGCGAGTACGCGCCGAAGAGTGATCTGGGTCGTCTGGTGTATAACGGCAGCGGAACGACCTGATTCAGCAGAGCGCCCTGTCTGTAAAACGTGCTGAAGCCCAGCACATCAACAAGGTAAGAAGGGTGGGCGGACACGGCAGTGCCGTGTCCCCGCGAATACCGTCTGGCTAATCCTGCTGGACTGCTAGAACGGAATGTCGTTCATGTTATCCGGCGGCGCGGCATAATCGCCGTACTGGCCACCTTCTCCGCCGCCTTCCCCGCGTGAGCCGAGCAAACGCACGTCACGGGCGCGCAGCTCCAGCGAGGCGGCCGGTTGGTTGTTCTTGTCCATATAGGCGCGCGCCTCCACCGTGCCGATCACCATCACCTGGCGCCCCTTGAGGATGTACTGCGAAAGCGTTTCCGCTGTGCGCCCCCACAGGTTAACACGATACCAGGTGGTCTTTTCGCGGCGTTCGTTGGTGGCCTGGTCATTCCAGGTTTCCGTCACAGCGATGGAGAAATCCGAGACCGCCGTGCCGCTTTGCAGATACTTGAGTTGGGCATCCCGACCCACATTGCCCACGACAATCGTTTGATGATACGTGCTCATGCTCGCTGCTCCTCGCCTCTAGCGTATGCCATTCGTTATAGCATACTCGCACAATCGCTGCCCGATTTGGAACATAAATTCTATCAAAGAAACCACTTGAAAGCGACCCTCAATAATGAGGGGTCTCATACCGCGATACGTAAATAATGCGCCCAATATCCTGCGTATTCCCCATAGGGCGCGGCCAGCCGTTCCAGGTCGGGTTCAGCCTCGCCATATACCTTCTGGGCGGCGCTCAGCACCCACTTCTCATCGACGGGCAGCCGTTCCACACGCCCCAGCCCACGCAGCAGAATCAGGCTGGCCGACCACGCGCCAATGCCCTTGATACCACGCAGCCAGGCGTTGGCCTCGTCATACGGAGCGCTGCGCAGCCATTCCTCGTCGGCGTCCAGGAAGCCGCGCGCCACCGCCAGGATGCCATCGCTCTTCATGCGATTGCCGACGACCTCGTGCAGCTCATTCTCATCGGCGTTCGCCAGAGTGTGGGCCTCCGGGAAAACGGAGTGCGCCACTCCATCGACACGCAGCACGCTGCCATAGCGTTCGGTCAACCGCGCCTTCATGCCCTGCGAGACGGTCAGCGTGTTGCGCTGCGAGAGAACTGCCCAGCAGGCGCTCTCGAACGGTGTCAGAAATTTGACCTGATGGTAGCCAAACAGACGGTCGATGATCGGCGCGAATGCCATGTCACGCTCGCCCATTGCATAGAATGGGATGAGGTTGTCATCCAGACTGAGGAAGAAGCGAATGCGATCCAGCGCCGCCCGCCGCATATCCGCTGTCAAAGACGACTCGGCACAGAGGGTACAAGCCAGCGCTGGCTCGGCCACGCTGCCCAGCGCACGCAGCCTGAAGACAACCACATGGCCGTTGATCAACAGCGCCTTGCTCAGCGTTTCATTCTGGATGTGCTGTTCACCCAATGCAGGCTGGAAGTCCTGAACAAATGCCAGCGTTTGATTGAAATCAAACGGCGCGCGCGGTTTGAGCAATTCGGCGGTGATATACAGGGGCATCCAGGCCATCCCTCAAGTGCGGCAAAATCAAAAGAATAGTATACCTAAGAGGCATTGACACTGTGAGGGTGTCGTTCGTCATGATGGATGTAATGAGGTTTTTATGACATCCCTCACTATTCGTAGTTGTTTTAATGCAGTTTGAATGAACTTCATGCATATTTTGCTGCTCCACTCATGTGGAAGGCAATATGTTTAATCCACTTATGAACCGTTGCGGCAGCAAGGAGCAAGGCTGATGCACAGTCATCGCATGAAAGTCGCGGACATCATGACCGCCAATCCCATCACTGTGCGGCCAGAAGCGCCACTGCGTACCGCACTCGAAGCGATGGCAGCAATCGAATGTCACCATCTGCCTGTCATCAGCCCACAAGGTCATCTGATCGGCATCATCACCGCGCGGGACTGCCGCCTGGCGCTGCGCCTTCCTGATACCGTGCGCGAATACTGGGAACACCTGCAAACCGTCAACCAACTGCTGGTGCGCAACGTGATGAGCGCCGCTCCGATTGTGGCTGCGCCAGAAACCCCCGCCGAAGAAGCCGCCCGTCTGATGATGGCCTACGATGTGAGCTGCCTGCCCGTGATGCGCGACGAGACGCTGGTGGGCATCGTGACGATCTCCGACATCGTGATCGCCTTCGTGGGCACGCTCAGCCGCGCGGATGTGCGCCACACCACCGCCGAACTAGAGGCAGTCCCGCCACTATAATCATCGTCGCCACTGTCCCGCACAATGCCAGCTTCACGCTTCGCTTGAGCGTTGAAGCTGGCATTTTTGATTCGCTTGATCAACAAGAGAACAAATGTGCGCTTTTCGTGCTATAATTCGCGAATGCGACGGGCAAGCTGGGAGCAACTGCACATGGTGCTGGCCTTTCCGACCACAGTTGAGCAATACACAGAAACGGATGATATCAATCTTCCTGGCGAGGAAAGGCTGTCAGACTCGCCGTTTGTCGAGCGGGTGTGGTACAGCCGCAGCGACGACGGCGGCGCGTTCATCTCGTCCGCCGAGAGCCACTGGGAGATGGTCATTACGAAATACCGGGATGAAACAACCTTGACGGTGCGCGGGCCAGAGACCAGAGCAACACCCGCGTTCTCGCCGCCAGATGCGGAGTTTTGCGGCATCGTGTTTAAGCCGGGCGCGTTTATGCCGAGCTTTCCCATAAACAAGGTCATGGATCGCCAGGACATAAACCTGCCGCGCGCATCCAGCAAATCCTTCTGGCTGAACGGGGCGGCCTGGCAGTTTCCGAACTTCGAGAATGCCGACAGCTTTGTCAGCCGCCTCGTGCGCGAGGACATGTTGGTCTACGACCCGCTGATCAATGTTGTCTTGCAGGAACAATCGCACAGCGTATCACGCCGCACTATGCAGCGCCGCTTTCTGCAGGCCACCGGATTGACCTACGCCCAGATGTATCAGATCCAGCGGGCGCGTTATGCCACCAGCCTGCTCAAAAGAGGGCTGTCGATTCTCGATGTGGTGGATACGGCAGGCTATTCTGATCAACCGCACATGACCCGCGCGTTGAAGCACCTCATGGGGCAAACGCCCGCGCAAATCGCCAACCGAAATGTCACTGCGCCGATGTCGTTTCTATTCAAGACACCACCCTTTTGATGGATTATCCTACAATTCGGTAAAGAGCAAAGAGGAGGAGTCAGGATGAGGAAAATCAACGCGGCACTGTTCATTACGCTGGATGGCGTCGTCGAAGCGCCGGGCGGAGAGCCAACCATTCCCGAACACGCGCGCGGCTGGTCGATGCCATATACGGATGATGAGGTCGGGGGCGTGATCGGCGCGGCGATAAACGCCAGCGATGCGATGCTGCTGGGGCGCAAGACGTATCAGGACTTCGCCGCATATTGGCCGAGTGTGCCGGAAGATGATTTCTTCGGCGGCGTCATGAACAACCGCACCAAGTATGTTGTATCCACCACGCTGACGAAGGCCGAATGGAAGAATTCGCACCTCATCAAAGGCAATCTGGTCGAGGAACTCAACAAGCTCAAGCAGCAGCCCGGCAAAGACATCAGCGTGGTGGGCAGCGGGACGCTGGTGCGCTCGCTGTTGAAAGCCGATCTGGTGGACGAACTGCAACTGATGCTCTGCCCGGTCGTGCTGGGCGTCGGCAAGCGGCTGTTTGATGGCGCGGACTTCATGAAGGCGATG
>JAEUQX010000698.1 GCA_016788625.1 Anaerolineae bacterium | reverse complement strand
ACATGAGCCAGTTCCGCCGCCAGGACGAGACCGCCAGCGCGACCAATGGCGCGAGTGCTCCCGCTTTGACGCCAGCGCCGCAGCCTAGCGGCGATTAAGAGATAGACAAGCGTAGGCAATTGCGTCCGTCCGGTGAAACCGTCGCGTGCGGTTGCCGGGGTAGTCGCCAATAACCACAATCGAGCGGTAAAATGAATGCAACTGTAGGAATCACAGCCTACGGTTGTTTTCTTTTACAAAAAGGGTGTTTGTTGATGTCCGCTAAACTCGTGGAATGCATACCTAATTTTTCCGAAGGCCGCCGTCCAGAAGTTGTTGATGCCATTGTCAGCGCGATCCAGTCAATAGAGGATGTGCGCTTGCTCGACCGCTCCAGCGACAGTGACCACAACCGTTCGGTGATCACCTTTGTCGGGACACCGGACGTGGTGGTTGAAGCGGCGTTTGCGGGCATACGCGAAGCTGCGCAGCACATCAACCTTGATGCGCATCAGGGCGCGCACCCACGTATTGGCGCGACTGATGTAGTGCCGTTCGTGCCGCTCAGTGGCGTCACGCTGGAAGACTGCGTGCTGCTGGCGCGGCAGTTAGGCAAGCGAGTAGGGGAGGAACTCGGTATCCCTGTCTATCTCTACGAAGCAGCAGCCACGCGTCCCGACCGCACCAATCTGGAAAATATCCGGCGTGGTGAATACGAGGCGCTCAAAGATGCCATTACGACCGACCCGAATCGCGCGCCGGATTATGGCCCCGCCCGCCTCGGCAGCGCGGGTGCAACGGTGATTGGCGCGCGCGCGCCGCTCATCGCCTTCAATGTCTACCTGACGACTGATGATGTGAGCATCGCCAAGAAGATCGCGGCGGCAGTGCGGCACTCGTCGGGCGGTTTCCACCACGTCAAGGGGCTGGGGCTGCTTGTGGATGGCCGCGCGCAGGTCTCGATGAACCTGACCGATTACACGCGCACGCCGATTGCCCGCGTGGTCGAGACCATTCGCCGTGAGGCACAGCGCTACGGTGTAGCCGTGCATCACAGTGAACTCGTCGGGCTGATTCCACAGGCCGCATTGGTGGATGCTGCGCGCTGGTACTTGCAGCTTGACCAGTTTACGCCCGATCAGGTTTTGGAAACGCGTCTGTTCGCGGCTGCGCCCCCTGTGTCCGCCCAGCCGGATACTTTCCTCGACCAACTGGCGGCGGGCACAGCAACTCCCGGCGGCGGTTCAGCGGCGGCCTATGCTGGCGCGATGGCGGCTGCACTGGTGAGCATGGTTGCGCGGCTGACGGTGGGCAAGAAGAAATACGCCGATGTCGAGGCGCAGATGTACGAGATTATGCAGCAGGCCGATGATCATCACCGCTCGCTGGAAGCGGCTGTTGTAGGGGATGCCCAGGCCTTCAACGCCGTGATGGATGCTTACAAACTACCCAAGGAGACCGAGGCGCAGCAGGCTGCTCGCGCGGAAGCTGTGGAACGGGCGACTCATGGCGCGGCTGCCGTCCCTCTGGCAGTTATTCGCCAGGTTGTTCAGGTGCTGGAATTGCTGGCTGCGGTGGCCGAACGCGGTAACACCAATGCAGTTACCGATGCGGCATCCGGTGCGGCGATGGCGCGCGCGGCACTCACGGCGGCTGCCCTCAACGTGCGCGCGAATGCTCGTAGTGCGAGCGACCGTGCCGCTGCCGAAAGCTGGCTGGTCGAGGTGACGGCATTGGAGGCACAGGCTGCCGCAGCCGATCAGCGCGTTCAGGCGGCGCTGGCTCAGCGGTCGACGTAGCTGCCCAACTGACTACAGCGCGCGCAGCGAAATAGAGGAGAGCCAGGGAAGGGGGTAAACTGGTTCTATCGAAGAATTGCTCTCAGCGTTAAGCTAACCCGCAAGTGGATTTTCTTACAAACAACTAGGATTATTTCATGCGTGTCATCGAGCTGGATGGGGACAGCCTGACGATTGACCAATTGGTGGCGATTGCCGCTGCCTGGGAAAAGCCGGACGCGGTAACAGTAGCCATCGCTCCGGCATCGATAGAACGGGTACAGCGTTCGCGCGGGGTAGTGGAAGATTTCCTTTCGCGCGAGGCCATTATCTACGGCATCACAACGGGTTTTGGTGATTTCAAAGATCGGTTGATACCGATTGATCAGGTGCGCCAGCTTCAACGCAATATTCTGGTCAGTCATGCTGTCGGTGTCGGGCCGCTGCTTGAACAGTCTGCTGTGCGTGCCCTGATGACCATTCGCGTGCAGGCACTGCTGAAGGGTTATTCTGGCGTGCGCCCGGTGGTCATTGAGCTGCTCATCAACATGATCAATCGAGGGGTGTACCCGGTCATTCCGATACAGGGGTCGCTGGGCGCGTCGGGTGATCTTGCGCCGCTGGCGCATATGGCCCTGCCTATGATCGGCGAGGGTGAAGCTTATTTGCGCGGTGAACGGCTGTCCGGCGCGGAGGCGCTGCGGCGGGCGGGACTTGAACCGCTCGAACTGGCGGCAAAAGAGGGCTTGGCGCTGACCAATGGTACCACGCTGATGTGTGCGCTGGGTGCGCTGACCGCCGCGCGAGCCGATGACCTCTGCCGTGTTGCGGATGTTGCTGCGGCGATGAGCTTGGAAGCGCTGCGCGGCACGCCGACTGCGTTTGATGCCCGCATTCACGCGGTGCGCCCACATGCCGGGCAAGGTGCATCTGCTGCCCACTTGCGTGCATTGCTGGCAGGCTCGCAGTTTTTGCGCGAATTCGACCCGTTGGATGTGCAGGACGCCTACAGCCTGCGCTGTACGCCACAGGTGCACGGCGCGGCACGGACGGCCGTACAGCACGCGCGCGAAGTGCTGGAAGTCGAGATCAATTCGGCCAACGATAACCCCCTCATCTTCGCGGACGACGACGATTCAGCCTGTCTGTCCGGCGGCAACTTTCATGGTGAACCGCTTGCGCTCGTCCTCGATTACCTCAAGATCGCGCTGGCGGAAATCGCCAACATTTCCGAACGGCGGCTTGCGCGGCTGGTCGATGAGAAGGTCAACAAGCGTGTGCTGCCGCCATTTCTCACACGGCACGGCGGCTTGAATTCCGGCTTCATGATCGTGCAGTACACCTCGGCGGCGCTGGTTTCGGAGAACAAGGTTCTGGCGCATCCGGCCAGCGTGGACTCGATCCCGTCTTCTGCTAACGCCGAAGATCACGTGTCGATGGGGGCAACCGCCGCGCGTCACGCCGTTGATATTGCCGCCAATGTCGAGATGGTGCTGGCGCTGGAACTGTTCGCCGCCGCGCAAGGCATCGATTTCCGCCTGGAGACGCTCGGTCATGAAGCGCGCTTAGGTGCTGGCACAGCGGCAGCCTACGCGCTGATTCGGTCGCGCGTTCCGTTCATTGAGGTGGATACGGTGATGTATCCACACACACAGGTCATGCGCCACTTGGTCGCTTCTGGCGAACTGCTGCACGCCGTTCGCGCTCAATTGCACGAAGGGAGTAAACGATGACCTCACAATCTTCCCCTCGCACGCTGCGTGCCCCGCGTGGGACACAGTTGACCTGCAAAGGCTGGCTGCAAGAGGCCGCTTACCGCATGGTCATGAACAACCTCGACCCGGAAGTGGCCGAACGCCCGCACGATCTGGTGGTCTATGGAGGGCGCGGGCAGGCGGCGCGCAACTGGGAAAGCCTTGATGCTATCCTGGAGACGCTGAAGACGCTGGACAATGACGAAACCCTGCTGATCCAATCGGGTAAACCGGTTGTGGTTTTTAAGTCGCACCCCGATGCGCCCCGGATGCTGATCGCCAACTCGAACCTGGTGCCGCACTGGGCGACGCAGGCGCATTTTGACGATCTGGCTGCGCGTGGATTGATCATGTACGGCCAGATGACGGCAGGCAGCTACATCTATATCGGCACACAGGGCATCCTGCAAGGAACCTATGAGACGTTCGGCGCGCTCGCCCGCCAGCGGGGTTGGCCGTCGCTCAAGGGTAAGTTCGTGCTGACGGCTGGGTTGGGCGGGATGGGTGGCGCACAGCCGCTTTCGATCACCATGAACGAAGGCGTTGGCCTCGTCGTGGAGATTGACCCCGCGCGGGCGCAGCGGCGGCTGGAACATCGCTACATTGATGTGGTGGTTGACACGCTGGAAGAGGCAATGACGCTGGTCGAAGATGCACTGCATGAACAGAAACCACTTTCGGTGGGACTGATCGGCAATGCGGCCAGCATCTTCCCGGAATTGGTGGAACGCGGCGTTACACCCGACGTTGTGACCGACCAGACACCGGCTCACGATCCGCTGATGTATGTCCCGCACGATATGACGCTGGCGGAAGCGGACGCGCTGCGCAGCGCTGACCCGCGTGAGTACGAACGCCGTTCGATGGCCGCGATGGCACGGCATGTCGAGGCGATGCTGGCGTTTCAGCAGCGTGGTGCGGAAGTGTTCGACTATGGCAACAACCTGCGCCAGCGCGCGTTCGACGCGGGCGTAGTGGCAGCCTTTAACTATCCTGGCTTCGTTCCCGCCTATATCCGCCCGTTGTTCTGCGAGGGCAAGGGGCCATTCCGCTGGGTGGCGCTCTCCGGCGACCCGGAAGATATTTATCGCACTGATCAGGCCGTGATGCAGTTGTTCCCTAACGACCAACATCTCCACCGTTGGCTGACGATGGCGCGCAATCAGATACACTTCCAGGGGCTGCCTGCCCGCATCTGCTGGCTGGGATATGGCGAGCGTGCCGCCGCCGGGCTGAAGTTCAATGAGATGGTCGCGTCTGGCGAACTGAGCGCCCCGATTGTGATCGGGCGAGATCACCTTGACGCGGGTTCGGTCGCCTCGCCTAACCGTGAAACGGAGTCGATGCGCGATGGCACGGATGCCGTCAGCGACTGGCCGATTCTCAATGCGCTGATCAATGCGGTGGGCGGCGCAACATGGGTTAGCTTCCATCATGGCGGCGGTGTTGGCATTGGCTACAGCCAGCACGCCGGGCAGGTCATCGTGGCGGATGGCACACCCGAAGCTGCTCGTCGTATCGAAAGAGTGCTGACCAGTGACCCTGGAATGGGGGTGGTACGTCACGCTGATGCAGGCTATCCCGAAGCCGTCGCAGCGGCAAAGCGCCACGCCATCAAGATGCCGATGCTGAAAGGTTGATTGTGACGCAGACTTCATCAACGCCGCCCGTTTCAACGTCAGCGCCTGTGCGCTTGCGCTACCAGCTTTTCGGGTTCTTTCTCACCCGGATGGTGATCAATACCAGCTTCCGCATGATCTATCCCTTCCTGGGTCCGATCTCACGGGGAGTCGGTGTGCCTGTCGAAGAAGTCACCCGTGCCATCACGCTGCGCGCGGCGTTCGGCCTGTTCAGCCCGCTGATCGGTTCGATTGCTGATAC
>JAEUQX010000125.1 GCA_016788625.1 Anaerolineae bacterium | reverse complement strand
GCTGCAATTTCACCTGCTGGAAGGCGCGGCCTTCGAGCGCCTTGCTGCGGAGAGCGGGTTCGATGTGCTGGCGCTCTACGGCGATTATGCTTATGCACCTTTCGACGCGGCGACCAGCCCGTTCATGATCTGGCTGCTGCGCAAGGCGTAGTTAGCCCCGCGCGGGGATTTCTTTTGTCAGGCAGTGCACCGCGCCGCCGCCGTTCGCACCCACCGCACAGTTGATCGGCACGATCTCGTAACCCGGCATGGCCGCCTCGTAGACGCGCAGGGCTGCATCATCCGTGCCGATGCCGAACACAGGCACCAGCACGCGCCCATTGACTGTCAGCGCGTTGGTGTAGCTGCGCCAGACCGGCCACACGCCCCAGTTGATGTACAGCGGCGGCGTAGGCAGTTCATGCACCGTGTAGCGATCTCCAGCGGCGTTACGTTCACGCTCGAACAATGCCCGCGCCGCGCGCAGTTTGCCGCCGTTCAAGGCCAGCGCTGAACTGCTGATCAATACCGTGCGCGTGTCCGCCAGCTTGAGCAGCAGATCAACGTGCCCGGTTTCCTCGCGTTCCAGGCGCGGTGTGACGATCAGTTTCTCGAAGGCAAACACGCTGCGCAGCCGCTCATCAAGCGCGTCCGCCGTCAGGCCGGGGTTGCTGAAAAAAGCCTGCTCGGAGACGATCAGCGTGCCCGCGCCGTCCGACCAGATGTTGCCGCCTTCGATGTGCAGGTCGAGCGGCAGCGTCGCCACCTCGGCATGAGCCGCCCATTGCAGCGCCATCGCATTATCACGCGCCTGCGGGTAGTTCGGCAGCGGGTCGAAGATCGGTTTGACGCAGACCTGTTCGCCGCTCGCGTCCAGCCCGACTAGCGGGCCGTAGTCGCGCACCCAGATGTCGTCAGTCTCCAGCACGAGGAAACGCACGCGCGCCGCGATCTGCTGCGGGCTGAGGACGCCGCGCTCCAGCAGATACAGCCGCGCCGCCGCTGCCCACAGCGCCGAACGCACTATAATCGTCACAGGCGCGACGGGAGCGATACCCTCGGCCATCTGCGCGTGCGCCGCCCACAGCGGCGGATAGACCGACGGCCAGGTCAGCAGCACCGTATCTAACCGCTCCCACTGCGCGGGCAGCCGCACGGGATCGCCCGTCCACTGCGCGGGCTGTACGCCGGATGGCGCAAGCTCAACAGGCGGGGTATCAGCGAGCAGGCGCGCGGCTTCGGCCTCATCGCAGCCGGAGAGCAACCCCCACCGCGCCATGAAACGCGCCAACCCGCCGGGCGTTGTGGCGAGTGGGCCATCGGCCTCCGCAGCCAGGTAACGGCGCAGGAGCGGGCGCGCAGCCTGTCGCAGCCAGCTGGGCATCTGGCGTCGCCACAGGGGATAGGGCACGTAATTGAATTGGAGGAAGCGGTTGCTCATCGACCTGTCGTTTCACAGAGTGGACATCACAGGTCGAGAGTCTAGCCGAAGGGCAGATTGATTGGAAGGCGCGGGGGCACCTCATCCCCCCGGCGGCGGTGTCGGTGTGGCCTCAGCGCTCAGGTCGGGCTGGATCACGTCGCGGGTGCACGACCAGAACTGGTACTGGCTGCCGATGTACACCTTGTAGTCGTACTCGCGCGCTGCGTCCGGCGTGATCTCGACACCCTCGTCGGTCACGCGCAGCACGCGCTGGAGCGTCGGCAGTCGGCTGCCCTTCGTCGCCCCCGTGTAATCAACGATGTGATTGTACTGGCGGAACTGCGACGGCTCCTCCAGAATGACG
>JAEUQX010000069.1 GCA_016788625.1 Anaerolineae bacterium | reverse complement strand
ATGTAGCCTTCTTCGGCCTGCGTCACCTGCGCGGCGGCATCTACGATGCGCGGCAGCAGGTCGTTCATGCTCATCAGTTCGGTTACGCTCTTGCCGACGTTGTAGAGGACGTTGAGTTCCTTCAGGCGCGTTTGCAGTTCGCGGTTGGCTTGCAGCACGCGCTCGGTCAGCGCTTCCTTTTCTTTCCGCAGTCGAACCTCGGTCAGGCTGCGTTCGATGACGGCGGTCATCTCTTCGACCGTGTAGGGTTTCTTCACATAGTCACGGACGCCCAGGCGGTACACCTCGACGGCGACTTCTTCCGAGCCGTGAAATGTCATCAGGATGACGGGGATGTCGGCGCGCGCCTGATCCAGCGCCCGCAGCACATCAATGCCGTTCATGCGAGGCATCTGGTAATCGAGCAGAATCAAGTCCGGGCGGTGTTTGAGCGCCAGATCAAAGCCTTCCTTACCATCTCTGGCCTCCATCGCCTCGTAGCCGCCAGGGGTCATGATATGTTCGATCAGGAACTCACGGTTCTCACGCCCGTCGTCCACGATCAGAATACGTTCACCAGTCAACCTGATCCTCGTCTCTCATATCCACTAACACATCGCCCTTAGTATAGGCGCAATAAGTACTTTATGCGTTAGATTCCCGATTAGAAAAATCATACGCTGTCATAACCAGGATTGTCGCCCCCTACAATCGGGGGGTATAATCGCCGCAGCATGATCAATCCACAACGGACACGAATCACATTGTACGAATCACCCGCCCAAGCCACCCCCGAACTGGCCCGTCCACGTTTGCGACCACGCGGCTTTGGACGCGAAATTCTCGAAACTGTCGTCCTGATTGTCGCGATTTACGCGCTGGTGAACCTGGCGACGGTGCGCTTCAGCGTCGAAGGGCCGAGTATGCAGCCGACCTTCCATACCGATGATGTGCTGGTGGTCAGCCGCGTCAACTACATGTTTGGCCTGCCACAGCGCGGGGAGATCGTCATCTTCAATGCGCCGGGTAACGCGCCGGACGAGCCGCCTTACATCAAGCGCGTGATCGGCCTGCCCGGTGAAACGGTGGAAATCCGCGATACGAAAGTCTTCGTCAACGGGCGCGAACTCTACGAGCCGTACATCAACGAACCGTGCGACGCCGCGCGCTGCCGCGATAACTCGTGGACATTGGGCGAGGGCGAATACTTCGTGATGGGTGATAACCGCAACCACAGCAGCGACTCGCGCGCGTTCGGCGCGGTCAAGCTGGAACGCATCATCGGTGAGGCGCTGGTGCGCTACTGGCCACCGCAGCACTGGGGGTTGGTCAGCCACATCAATTTCCCGGTTAACCCCTTCGTTCAGTAAGGGCACTACTGTGAGATCGCAGCCGCTGCCGCGCCCACGCCTGCGCCCGTTCTGGCGAATTCGTGAGGCATTGAGCCTGGGATTCTTTCTCGTCGCGGTTTACACACTGCTGGAGATTGCTATTCCCCGTTCGGTCGTGCAGTCGATTAGCATGGAGCCGAACCTGCACGCCGAGCAGCGTCTGCTCATCAGCCGTGTCAGCTACTTGTTCGGCGAACCGCAGCGCGGCGAGATCGTGGTCTTCGAGCCGCCGAACTACCGCCCTGGCACACCCCCGCTGATCAAGCGCCTGATCGGTCTGCCCGGTGAACTGGTTGAATTCCGCGATCAGACGGTCTATATTAATGGCGTCGCACTGGACGAGCCGTATCTCAATGAACCCTGCCAGCCGAACCATTGTGATGCCGCGAGCTGGCAGCTTGCCAATGATGAGTATTTCTTCATGGGCGATAACCGTAACCACAGCCACGACTCGCGCGCCTTTGGGCCTATCACCCGCGAACACCTGATCGGTCGGGCGATCTTCCGGTGGTGGCCGCCAGCGGATTGGGGGATTTTGTCGTATAGTTATGGGGACAGCACTACTCCTCCAGAGTGACGCCCCCGCGTTTAGAAAGAGGTGCCCGCATGTCCGACCAGAGCGCTTATCCCTGCCCCTGCTGCCATATCGGCTTTTGCCAACCGGGGAACAAGACGTATATGCGGGTACACGGCGACTTGCTGCTGTGCATCCCGGATATGACCATGTGGACGTGTGACATTTGCCAGTATCAGGAATTTGATCCGGAGCGCGTCAAACACCTGGATGCGCTGCTGGGCGACTCCCATGCGGAGAACGGGCGCGGCAGTGCCAAGCTCAATGCCGCCGAGACGAACGAACCGACCCCTGAACCGACCCACACCCTTCGGAGAATGAAATCGTGAGCGTTGACCTTCGCAGCTACGTTTTTCTGGATAGTTTGCAGCCGCAGCACGCTGCCTTCCTGGGCACGGTCGCGCGCGGGTTCTTGCCGCTGCCCGGCGATGCTTCGCTGTGGATTGAAATCTCGCCGGGTATTGAGATCAACCGCATCACCGATGTGGCGCTGAAGGCGACGGGCGTGCGTCCCGGGATGCAGATTGTCGAACGGCTCTACGGCCTGCTCGAAGTGCATTCCAGCAGCCAGGCCGAGACGCGCGCGGCAGGCGAGGCCATCCTGGAGGCGCTGGGCGTGCGCGAAGAAGACCGCCTCAAACCGCGCGTCGTTTCCAGCCAGATCATCCGCAACATCGACGCACACCAGACGCAGCTCATCAACCGGATGCGCCATGGTCACATGATCCTGGCCGGGCAGACGCTCTACGTGCTGGAAGTTGAACCCGCTGGTTACGCGGCGCTGGCCGCTAACGAGGCCGAGAAAGCCGCCAACATCAACATCCTGGAAGTGACGGCGTTCGGCAGCTTCGGGCGCGTCTACCTGGGCGGCGAGGAACGCGACATTATGGCCGGCTATGGCGCGGCGCTGGCGGCTATCGAGGCCGTGAACGGGCGCGAGATGCCGGGCGGGCGCAAGGAATAACGATGTTCATCGGCGAAGTGCTGGGCGCGGTGGTGACGACGCGCAAGACCGACAACATGGACGGCCTTCCGCTGCGGATTGTCCGCAAAGTGACCACCGAGGCCGCCGACGCTACCGAGACCTACACCGTCGCCGTCGATGCGGTCGGCGCGAGCGTGGGCGAATACGTGCTGGTGAGCAGCGGCAGCAGCGCGCGCCAGACGACGCAGACCGACGCGCGCCCGGTGGACGCGATCATCTTCGCCATCGTCGATACCTGGAACGTCGACAACCGCGTGATCTACGACAAGGCCGCGGTAAAGACGTAAGTATTCACCACAGAGGCATACAGAACAGGGTCTATAGGGGAGGATTAGGTGCTTGCGCCGTATATCCTCCCGCTCTCGTTCCCCTCTCCATGAGCGCAGCGAAAAGGGGAGGGCAAGGGGGGTAATATTGCGCCCTGTCTCCCTATTCGCTATGATGTGCGTATATCCATCATTCGCCGCGAACAGGCCGCCCCATGCACATCTTCATCAGCTACAGCAAACACAACAGTGACTATGCCTACACCCTGGCCGATTTCCTCCAGGAGAACGGCTTCGACATCTGGATCGACCGCATCCGCATCGAATACGGTGTTGATTGGTGGGCCGCCATTGTGCAGGGGCTGAAGGGCTGCGGCGCGCTGATCGTCGTCATGACGCCTGAATCGCGCCAGTCCGATTGGGTGAAGCGCGAGGTTTTCATTGCCTTGGAGGATGAGAAACCGGTCTTCCCGCTGCTGCTCAACGGCGAGAATTGGGAACTGTTCGTCCTCACGCAGTATGTTGATGTGCGTGACGGTGCGCTGCCCGACGGCGACCTGCTCAAACGTCTGGGCGAATACGTCACCCCGCGCAGCAAAGGTTTCAACACGTCTAGCCTGACGCCGGAGAAACAGGCGGAACAGCCTCCACAACCTGCTGCCCCCGCTTTCGACATCGACCGCGCGATTGCCGATTTTCGCGCCGCCTTCCGCGCCAAAGCATGGTCAGAGGCGCTCAATATCCTCGGGCGCATCCGCGCGTCGGGCGAAGACCCCAACCCCTTTGACCCCGACGAGTTCGAGCGCCGTGTCCAAGGAGAGATTGAGCGCGAGAACCAGGCGCGCGAACGCGAGCAGTACGAGGCCGAACGCGAGCGGCAGTATGAACGTTTGCAGGTCATGGCTGATCTGGACGATGGCGCGGCGATCTGGACAGCGCTGCAAAAGTTCTGGGGGCGCTTCCCGGATTACGACCCTGATAATCTGGCGCGTTTCCAGCCTGCACCCGTCCTCATCAAACCCCGCTCATCCATTGATCTGCTGCCCGCGCCGTTCGCCTGGATTGATATACCCGCTGGCAAAGTGGGGAAAGGCGCACCTTACAAAATCGCCAAGTACCCGCTGACTAACGCGCAGTACCGCCTGTTTGTGGACGCTGGTGGTTACAATGATGAGCAGTGGTGGACAGAAGCGGGATGGGTGCAGCGACAGCAGGAGGGATGGACAGAACCGCGTTACTGGACAGACTCGAAATGGAATGCTGCCGAACAGCCTGTTGTAGGAGTATCGTGGTACGAGGGGGTGGCTTACTGCCAGTGGTTGAGCAGCGTGACGGGCGAGGCGATCATGCTGCCGACGGAGGCGCAGTGGCAGTATGCGGCGCAGGGCGACGATGGCCGCGAGTATCCCTGGGGCAGCAAATGGGACGGTAGCCGCTGTAACAATAATGTTGATGGGAAAGGGGTTGGTCGGACAACTCCAGTGCGGCAGTATGAAGGCAAAGGGGACAGTCCGTTCGGAGCGGTAGATATGGCGGGGAACGTGTGGGAGTGGTGTCGGACATCACATGAGAATAAGAGCGATTCACTGGATGGAATGGGTGTTCGTGTTCTACGGGGTGGTTCGTGGTTTGACCTCAATACTGACTTGTTTCTCTGCGACTTCCACGATGGGAATTACCCTCACAAAGGTACTACCTATAGGGGTTTCCGCCTAGCCCGCTCTTAGCTGCGCCAGACGCTCAAGCGATCTGGCTAACGGGAAGAAGGCCTTCTAAAGAGGCTGGAAGATTGCCGCCGTAAGGATCAGGTTTGGGTTAGGGGGCGGTGGACACGACATGTCGTGTCCCTACAAATGCACCCTCCGCGCCTGCTCTGAAAAACCCATCTTTGTCTGCCATGCCTGCGGGGCGGATTAGCGCACAGCGCGTATATCCGCCCCTACAACACCCTCTGTGTTCTCTGCGCCTCTGCGGTCAACTCTTCTCTTCTGTCTTCCCTCATCACCCATTACTCATCACTAATCACTCCCACCCCCGCCACATAGCCGCTGGCCCAGGCCCATTGGAAGTTGTAGCCGCCAATGCGCCCGTCCACGTCGCAGATTTCGCCGCACAGGTGCAGGCCGGGGCACACGCGCGACTCCATCGTCTCCAGCCGGATGTCGGCCAGCGGGATGCCGCCCGCCGTCACCTCAGCGTAGGTGTAGCCACGATTCCCGCTGATGGGCAGGAGCAGCGCCGTGACCGCCCGCGTCAAAGCTCTGCGCGCATCGCGGGTAAGCTGGCCGACAGGCGTCTGCGCCTCAACCCCCGCCGCCGCGCACAGTGCCTGCGCCAGGCGTTCCGGCAGCCTGCGCGCCAGGGTGCGCCCGGCGGAAAGCTTGCCCGCCGCGCCCAGCCCCGCCTCGAACGTCTCGCTGGTTTCGTCCGGCAGCCAGTTAATCACGAGCTGCGTCCCGGCGTCGTCGGCCAGCGCGTCCAGGTAGTAGCGGCTGATGTCCAGCACCGACGGCCCCGATAGACCGAAGTGCGTACACAGCGTTGAATCCGTGAAGGCCGCCAGGCGTTTGCCGGACGATGCGCGCACTTCCAGCGTCGTGGGCACGGTGATGCCGCTCAGTGTGCAGATGAAATGCTCGCGCGGCAGGGTGAGCGGGACGAGGGCTGGGAAGACCCGCTGGGTGATCTGGTGGCCGAGCGCCGCTGCCAGTTGGTAACCCGACCCGTCTGAGCCGCTCTTGGGCAGGCTCTTGCCGCCCGTCGCCAGCACGACGCGCCGCGCCCGGATGCTGCCCCATTCCCCGCTGACCACGAAGTCTGCTCCCTCACGCGTGATCTGCTCGACGCGGCAGGGGTGATCTACCCGCGCGCCCGTCCGGCCCAGCGCATTGAACAGTGCGTCCAGGACGGTTTGGGCGCTGTCGGTCACCGGGAAGAGCTTGCCCGTCTCCTCGCGTTTGAGTTCCACGCCCATCTCGCGGAAGAAGGCTATGGTTTGCGGTACGTCAAAGCGCCGCAGCACCTTCCTGATGGCGTTGCGCGATGACCCGGCGTAAGCCTCGGCATCGACGACATCGTGCGTCACATTGCAGCGCCCGCCGCCCGCCACCAGGATTTTCGCGCCCAGCTTGCGCGCGCCGTCCAGCAGCACGATGTGCTGCCCCGTCCCCGCGCGTCCGGCGGTGATGCCTGCGAACAATCCCGCCGCGCCCGCGCCGACGATCACGACATCAGCGCGCTCACTCGTCATCGGTTTCCGCGTCGATGATGTCCCACACGGCGTCGAGCAGATCGTCCGCCTGTTCCAGATGCGTCAGCGCTGGTTCATCCTGCGACTGCATCAGCGCCGCCGCCGTCTCCAACAGTTCCGCCGCCGCCTGCGCCACCAGCCC
>JAEUQX010000731.1 GCA_016788625.1 Anaerolineae bacterium | reverse complement strand
TAAAGAAGGGCATCGCGGTTACTCGCTGCCGAGCTTGCCGCGCAGGAACTGCACAGCGGCGGCGACCTGCGCTTCTGCCATGCCGTGCATGATCAGCGGGCCGTCGAAACCGTGTGCGCGCAGCAGCCCCAGATAGTGGTCAAAATCCATGATGCCTTCCCCGAAAGAGCGCACCTCGTCATCCGCGCCGCGATCTTTGGCATGAGCCATAATGATGTGATCACCCAATAGGTGAAAAGCCTCATCCAGAATGGCGTTCACGCTGCGCTCGCCAGTCGCTGTGATGATGTTCGCGCCATCAATCACGACTTTCAGGCGCGGCGACTGCAAAGTCTTCAACAGGGTATAGCCGCGTTCCGCGCTGGAGATGACATTAACCCGTTCCGGCTCAAACGCCAGCGTGACCTGCGCTTCTTCAGCGATGGTGAGCGCGGCTTCCATCTCTTTCAGCAAGTCCGACCAGGCTTCGGGCGATGCATTCTGCGGGTGCCAGCGCCACATATCGGCGGCGTCGCGCGTCCCGGTGCACAGCGTGATGACGCTCGTGCCCAGGTCGCGGCAGGCGTGGGCCAGCGTTCGCAGACGGTGCAGGTTGCGCTGCCGCACCTGCGGGTCGGGATGAATCATGTTGTAGGTGCCGGAGACCGCCGCGATTGTGACGCCAGAGCGCCGCGCCGCCGCGTGAATGCGCGCAGTCACCGCCGGGTCGATCTCATCCGGCAGGGAGGGCAGCCCGGCGCACGACATGTTGAACTGGACGGCATTCAGCCCGTGTGACTGTACCGCCTCAAACACAGCCTCTACGGTTGAGCGCTCGAAGATCTTGGCGAAGATGCCCAGGTTCATCGAATACCCCCCGTCACATCCGCGACGGTCACCCACTCGCCTGTCTGGACAGATTGCGAGATCGCCACCAGGGTGCGGATGGCGGCGATACCATCATCGATGTTCGCACCTGCCAGCGGTTTGCCATGCAGGATCGTGTTGGCAAAGCCTTCGACCTGGCGGCGGTAGAAGTGCCCATCCGCGCCGATTGGACGGTGATACTGCCCATCGCGCACGCTGAAACACTCGACCTCGCTGGAGCGCAGATACCAGGGATTGAAGGTCTTGCCGATCACGCTGCCAAACTCACCGTACACCTGAAACCCTTCGTGCCACTCCATGCGCACCGCGAGGGTCAGATCGAGATGGCCGATGCTGCCGTTGGCGAATTCGACGGCCACAAACCAACAGTATGCGCCGAACTTCTCGACCAGCCGCGCCTGCACGCGGACGATCTCCCCGCCGAGGAAGCGGGCGGTATCGACCAGGTGGCTGGCGTGCCCCAGCAAATAGTAACGGCGCTTATCCGCCTTGGGGTTACCGTCGGGACGCCGCGCCTGGGCGCTCGTCACCGGAATCGGCTGGAGGTTATCCGTTTCGATGTAGCGGTAGGTGTTGTCGCAGTACCACGCTTTGAGCGCCAGGAGCTGGCCGATTTCTTCCTGGATGAACTGGTGCGCGAATGCGATGCCGGGGTCAAAGCGCTTCATCGTCCCGACCTGAAGCACGCAGCCGGACTGCTGAACAGCCTGGCGCAGCGCCTCGCATTCTTCGACGCTGACGGCGAGCGGTTTTTCGACCAGGACGTGTTTGCCAGCCGCCAGCGCCATCGTGGTCATCTCGGCGTGGAACTGGTCGGCGGTGGCGATGATGACGGCTTCAAGCTGCGGATCAGCCAGCATCTGGCTGTAATCCCGATACGTGACCTGGGGTTGGTGCACAACGGCCATGCGCGTGAGCAGGTCGTCCGCCAGGTCACAGATGGTGTAGAGTTCGGCGTTGCGCGCGCGGCGGCAGGCCTCGAAGTGCGCGGCCTGAGCAATCGGGCCAGCCCCGACGACCCCAACGCGCAGCAGCCGGGATTCTTTTTCGATCAAGGTTTTAGGATGCTCCTTGCACATCTAATCAACCAGCAGTGCTAAGCCTGCCTGATTTCTGTGCTGTTGAGCCGGGATATGGTCGCGATTATATCACAGGCGCTCCCCTCAGCGTCGGGGGGCATTCAACCGTGCTCATGAAGCTGCCGCTATGAACGCCGGGGTAAGGCGAACAGATCAGGGATGTTGATCAGCTTCCCGGTCTGCATCGAGAGATTGCCGGAGATGCCCACGAGAATTGAAGCCGCGCCGTCAATGTGCGAGGCTGCCCGATGGAAGGGGTCGTGCGGCGGATTGGGCGAGAAGATCTGTTCCAGCATGAGCGGGTCTGCGCCGCCGTGCCCACCTTCGGCTTCTGGTATCTCCACCGCGCGGCTCTCCCCGAACATCGGCTGCACCCGTATCGCCACCGCTTCGAAGCCGCCTTTGCTCGCGCTGGCTGCGGCGTCGCTCCGCAGGAAATCAACATCCTCCCGAACCTCCATTTCGATGCGCCCCTTCGTCCCGCTGACCGCGACGCGCAGCCCTTCCCAGGGACAGTAGGCGATCAGGCAGTAGGAGAGCAGGACGCCGTTCTGATAGCGCACTGAAACATTCATGGTGTCCTCGGCGGTGATCGGCTCGCCAAAGACATTACGATCCCGGATATAACCCGTCTCGGCCTCGGCATCCAGGTACAACCCGCGAAAATCGGCTTTCTCATCCAGGAACAGGGCGAACGGGTCGCTGCGGGCAGCCTCGACGCCCGTGTAGCGTGTGTAGGCGTAGTGCTCGCCGCGCGCTGCGGCATTGTCGCGCCCATAGAAGAGCAGATCCCCCATGGCAAAGACCTGCTCCGGGTACGAATCAATCCACCAGTTGACCAGATCAAAATGATGCGTGGCCTTGTGCACCAGCAGGCCGCCGCTGTTCTGTTTCTCGCGGTGCCAGCGGCGGAAGTAGTCCGCGCCGTGGCTGGTATCCAGCATCCAGGAAAAATCGACGGCTAACGGGCGGCCAACCGCGCCTTGCTGGATGAGTTCGCGAAAGCGTGTGTAGGCAGGCGCGTAACGATAGTTGAACGTGACGCGCAGGGATTTCCCGGTGCGCTCAATCGCCGCGTAGATCGCTTTCAGCTTATCCAGATCGATGGTCAGCGGTTTTTCGCAGATGACATCGCACCCCAGTTCCATCGCCCGAATAATGTAGCTGTGATGCGTGGCATCCATCGTACAAACGATGACGCGATCAGGCCGTGTCTCGGCGATCATCTCGTCAAAGCGGGCAGCGGCATAGGTGGGGCACGGTGGCAGCCCGCGATGCTCCGCTAACTGGCTGTTGTACCAATCCATGCGGGTCTGGCTCAGGTCACACAGCGCCACCAGCGCGGCCACATCCTTGTAATCGCCGGTGATGGCATCGACATACATCCCGGCGCGAGAACCCGTTCCGACAAGCGCGTAGCGTGTTGCGGCGGTCACGTTATCCCCCTTCTTCCGATACAGTCATGGATTTCGTCAACGACAGCGATAATGGCAGCGCCAGAAAACCATCCCAACATCTCCGACAGCCCCTTCAGGCGGCGTTCTTCCGCGTTAGCCGCGCGGCTTGAGCCAGCGGCAGCGCTGCCGCACCTCCCGCTGACCCAACACCGCTGTCCCCTCTTCCTCCCCTTCTCCCTGGGAGAAGGGGCCGGGGGATGAGGTTGCGCGATTCCAAAAATGCGGCAGGGGCTGCGCCCCCGCACCCCCCTTAGAGGCGCTCACTGCGTTCGCGCAAGAGCGCCAGAGAGTCAGAGTTCAGAGACGCGCCTGCGGCGCTACAGAGTTCAGAGGGCGCTAATAGGGGGCGCAACCACCACCCGAAAACCGCAATCGAGGTCAGCAATGCTCGGGAGGCTGCCGTAGCGAACCGCGCAGGCAGCGCTGACCTGAAGGTAGCCGAACGAGCCGCCCCGCAGCACCTTCGTTACCCCATTACTATATCCGTCTATAATTTCCGGCTTGCTGTAATCATTCAGACACCACTCAAACACATTACCGCTCATGTCGAGTACACCAAACGGGGACGCGCCATCCGGGAACAGCCC
>JAEUQX010000690.1 GCA_016788625.1 Anaerolineae bacterium | reverse complement strand
CTCCGGTGAGTCGAAAGCGAGCAGCGCCGCAGTCTGTCCGTCGTCGAGCGCGACCGTGCTCGCGTTGCCAATCGTAATCTCGCGGCGTTCGAACTGCTCATTGTAAGTGCCGTTGTTGCCTTCACCGTCCAACCGCAGTGGCAGAGATGCGGCAGCAGTCTCGGCCTCGCCCGCCTCAGAATAGAGCAGGGCTACCGTCGTGCTGGGATCGCCCTGATAGGACCCGACAGCGGCCAGCGAATAGGGCGGCAGCTCGGCATCGGCAACCGTGTTCGCGCCCTCGATCCATTCCGGCGGCGTGATGTACGCGGCCACCAGCGGGGTATTCGGCGCCGCAGCCAGCAGGGCGGAAGCGGCAGCCAGCATGTCCGGGTTGCCTGTGTTCGTGCCCTCACCAACGAAGGGGGCGAGCGCGTTGGCAACCAGCTCGGCATTGGGCGATGCGAACAGCAAATCATCCGCGCCCTCACGCTTGATCAGCACGATGGCTTCGCGCCGCCCGATGTTGCCACCAAACGGGTTGGCCGGATTACGCGCGCTGATATCGATGCGCGTCGCCTGGTCACAGCCTTCCGGGTTGCAGAAACTGACGATGTTTTCTGCCGCGCGAATCTGGAAGCCCAGCTCGGCCATCGCTTCGGTCATCGCCACCTCGTCGAACTCGCCCGCCAGCAGGAACATCCGTGCCGGTGCCAGTCCGTACATCACGATGCGCTTGATCTGCGAGAGCGAGATGCCGATGGCGTCTTCCATGCCGATCTGCTCGGCCTGAAACAACTCGCCAATGGAGTCGGCATACGGCGTGAGCATGTCTGTGTCCAGCGTGCCGAGCGTTTCCAGGTCGAGGTAATGGACGACAGTCAGCGGGCGACCCGCGCCATTATCGAGCATCTCGTCACTTGGCGGCGGTAGCAGGCTGAGCAGTTCCAGCAGCGGGTGTGACCCGTCAGTGACAGTCGACGCGGCGGGGGCGGCATCGCCTTCAACGGTGAAACGCGGGATGCCCAGATCGTACACCCGCACGCTGGCCGCGACTTCCAGCAGCACATCCAGACTGCTATCGAGTTCGCCGGGCGCGGTCAAGGCCATCATCAGGACGAACTGACTATCGCGTGCGTCAGGCGCAGTGCCAACATCCACAAACAGCACGCCGATCTCCACACTTCCGGCATCCACGCGGACGATCGCGGCGGGTAGTTCGCCCACGCTCACGCTGGTATCGACGTTCGTTTCACCCAGCGGACTGGCAAAGCGATCTGCCCAGTTTCGGGCGACGGTTTCCAGGTCGGAATCACGCTCCGGCGCGGAGAGATCATCCGCGTCTGTCAGCGTCGCCAGCAGCAGTACCTGACCTGCTTTGAACACAGGCGGCTCGCTGCCTTGCAGAACTTCCGGCAAGAGCATGGCCTCGGTGGGGGCCAGCGCGGCGGCGGGGAACGATCCGAACATGCGTGTATCGGTCTGCACCCAATCGGACGGGAGGGTAAGCGTCATGCGAACGGCGTCTTCTTCCAGAATCACTGTCTCGCCCTGTGCAGCGCCGCTGACGACAGGTTCGTCGCCGAAGCGCAGCACATCATCGTCATAGATGCGGATCGTCTCGGCCAGCGCCAGCACGGTATCACGTATCTCATCAAGCTCGCCTGGCCCGGTCAGCGCCAGGACGACAACGAACTGACGGCGGCCCTCCGTTGCCGGGATACCTGCATCAATCAACAGATAGCCAAGTGAAAAACCGGGGGTATCCGCGCTCACGAGTGCGGCACCCTGCCCGCTGATGGTCAGATCGTCCTGAACATTGGTTTCACCGAATGACTGCTCGAAGTTCTCCGACAAGGCCTGCACAGCCTCCGCCAGGGTCACGGTTCGATCCGTGTTCGGTATGCTGCGATTATCCAGTAAGGTGACGATCAGCATCGTCTGCCCCGCTTCCAGCACAGGGGGTTCGCTGCCTCTCAAAATATCTGGCTTGAGCATTGATTCATCCGGCGCGAGCGCTAATGCCGGGAAGGTTGGGGAAAATTCCGCTTCCGTGCTGACCCAGCCTTCTGGCGGGATGACCGTCAGCGCGGTACGGCCGTCTTCCAAACGCAGCGTTTCATTCTGCGCGGCAGCCGCCGGGACGACCAGAAAGAGCATACACAATAACAAAATACGAAATATGGTTTTCATTGTGACTCCAAGTGGGCGCGAATTTAACTGCCATTATCACCCAATAGACATATCGCGCAAATTACGCTCCCACATCGCGCTGCCAGCGCACTTTCACCTGGATGCTGTCGCGGGTGAATTCCACCGGGAGCTGCACAATTACAGAGGCTGCGGTATCGTCACCCAGCGCGAGGGCGATGCTGTCTTCCAGTGGGAAGACTACATTGCCCCGGCTGCCTCTGCCGAGCGCATTGCTCTCGCCAAGTGGGTCGCCCGCGCGCTGCGCCATTACGAACGCGCCGCTCCCGTCCACCAGGCGAAAATCAACCTGGGCACGCGCTGCGCCTTCCAGTGTTAGCGGGATGACGCGCACCGGGTCACGAAACGAGGCCGTCACGATGCGCGTCTCGCCTTCTGCCAGTGGTTCATCAGTCGCCAGGGTGCTTTTGAAAGCGTAGTCGTCGGTCGCGCGTACC
>JAEUQX010000639.1 GCA_016788625.1 Anaerolineae bacterium | reverse complement strand
CGCCTCGAAGCGGTAGCCCTGGTGCGTGAAGGTACCCGCACAGCCGCCGGGATAGGTCTGCGCTTCCAGCACGGTGACGATGTAACCCGCTTGTGCAAGCAGCGCGGCGGCAGTCAGTCCGCCAATGCCTGCCCCGATGATGATGACGCGATGTGTTGCCATGAATTTCAATCTAGCCTGTCGATACTTTACATTGTAGGTCGTGCCGCAGATAGTGTCAACATATTGTCCACGTTATGACCACAACCTTCATCACGTTCTCATAGATACAAGGCAAAAAAAGAGAGCTGCGCGCAGGCAGCCCTCTCTTGGTCATGTGTTGTGATGATTGTGAGATCGCGATTACAGTCCCGCGACCTGCGGCAGGGGTACAATCTCGCCGATCTTGACGACCTCCGGCACGGGGAAGCCGTTGAAGGCCACCGCGTACTCGTTGGTGTACGCGCCCAGGTCGAGGAACATCAGGCGGTCGCCAATGTGTGTCTCCGGCATTTCAATCTGGCGGGCGATCACGTCGCAGCTGTCGCAGGTCGGGCCAGCCAGCGTGTAACGCCGCATCGGGCGGTCATCGGCGTCGGACGCAAGGAGCTGCACAACGGGCGGAAAGCCTTCGAAGGTTTCCATCAGGCCGTTGAACACGCCTGCGTCGAGGTACAGCCATTCGTCACCGCCGCGCACGGCTTTGCCGACCACGCCGCTGACCAGCCGCCCGCCCTCACCGACGAGGCCGCGACCGGGTTCGAGGATGAGCATCAGGCCAGCCTGAGGAATTCCACCGCGCACGGCCTTCATCACCGCTGTGCCAATGGCTTCCAGCTGTGGGATGCTGGCATCGCGGTAGTGCCCCGCAGGGAAGCCGCCGCCGATGTCCAGGAAGTGCAGCTTGTGGCCGCGCTGCTCCGCCTCGCCCCAGATGGCTGCGCAGGCGTTGATGGCGTTGACGTAGTTCTGAACCTGCAAACACTGCGAGCCGACATGGAACGAGAGGCCGATGGGTTCCAGGCCGCGCGCCGCTGCCAGATCAAACAGGTCGAGCGCTTCTTGCCCGCTGACGCCAAACTTGCCCGCCAGAGGCAGGACGCTGCCGTTGTTATCAACAGCCAGGCGCACATAGACGCGGCTGCCCGGCGCGTGCTGCGCCACCTTCTCAACTTCGTAGGTCGAGTCGACGACTATCGCGTAGACGCCCGCCCGGTGCATTTGCGCCAGGAAGTGCGGGTTCTTGATCGGATTGCTGCAAATGATCTGCTCGCCGCTCGCGCCTAGTTCCAGGGAGCGTTCGAGTTCTGCGAATGATGCGATCTCCAGACCGCCGCCGCGCGCCAGCACCATCCGCAGCACGTCGGAGTTGGCGTTGGCTTTGACCGCGTAGAAGATGCTGCCGCCGGGGAAAGCATCGATGAAGCGGTCGTAGGTCTGATGGATGATGTCGAAATCGAGTACGAGTGTTGGGGTGGGGGTGCGCGGGTCGCGCAGAAGGGCGTCCATGCGGACAGTGTTCATCTAGTTCTACGTGTCTCCTGTTTCAGGTTCAGTGTGGTTACATGATGCGAGGGCGGTACAGAGGCCGCCCCCACATCAATAATTATAGGGCAGATGGGGGTGTGTGTATATAGTGCGAACGTAAAAATGTTGTCAAAATGGGGATGCCAGGGTGTGCAGAGAATGCCAGCTATGCCACCCGCTGTTGCCCTCATCGGGCACTCATGTTATAATGTGACTAGCTATTGACGATCTTTTGACTGGCTATTGACGCGATTTGAGGTCAACTGCCAAAAAGTGGGGGAGCATGACGCAGATCAGCAATCTCGACATTGCCAGCGATGAGCCGCTGTACAACATTGGTATTGTATCACGAATGACGGGCATTCCGGTTGCGACGCTGCGCGTATGGGAACGGCGTTACAGCTTTCCGAACTCAACGCGCACGCCGGGCGGGCATCGCCTGTGTTCGGAAAAAGAGGTCATCCGCCTGCGCTGGGTCAAGGCGCGCGTGGATGAGGGGATGCAGACCGGGCAGGCCATTCGCGCTTTGCAGCATATTGAGCAGGAGGGGCGCTTCAACGAGGTGTCGCTGCTCGTGCCCGCCCGTCCGCCTGCGCCGCTGCCCGACCCGTCACTGCCTGCTTTCCATGATCGCTTGACCGAACTGCTGCTCGATCACAATCTGACCGCTGCCGACCAACTGCTTGGCGAGGTGCTGGCGCTCTACAGCATTGAAGACCTGATCCTGGAGATCGTCGCCCCTACTTTACACGACATCGGCACAGCCTGGCTGGAGGGGCAAATCACGGTTGCGACTGAGCATCTGGCAAGCCACTTTCTGCGCCACCA
>JAEUQX010000617.1 GCA_016788625.1 Anaerolineae bacterium | reverse complement strand
TGGAATTCGACCTGGAGAGCGGCAAACGCGGCAGCCGTCTGCGCCACGCCTCCGACCTGCTGGCCGAGGTGACGGGCGCGGAGGCAGCGCTGGTCGTCAACAACAACGCGGCGGCGCTGGTGCTGCTGCTCTCGGCGCTGGCCGTCGGGCGCGAGGTGATCATCTCGCGCGGGCAGCTCGTCGAGATTGGCGGCGGCTTCCGCGTGCCGGAGGTGATGGAGCAGAGCGGCGCGAAGCTGGTCGAGGTCGGAACGACCAACCGCACGCGCGCGGCGGACTTCGAACGCGCCATCACGGAACGCACAGCGCTCTTGCTGCGTGCCCACGCCTCGAACTTCAAGCAGATCGGCTTCACCGAGAGCGTGCCGCTGGAGCAGATGGCCGAGGTCGCGCACCGTCACGGCCTGCTGCTGGTGGATGACCTGGGCAGCGGCGCGCTGCTGGATACCGCGCCCTTCGGCCTGGAACACGAACCGACCGTGCAGGAGAGCCTGGCGGCGGGCGCGGATCTCATCGCTGTGAGCGGCGACAAGCTGCTGGGCGGACCGCAGGCCGGGCTACTGCTGGGCAAACGCGCGTTGATCGACACGCTCAAGCAGCACCCGCTGGCGCGCGCCGTGCGTGCCGATAAGCTGTGCCTGGCCGCGCTGAGCGCCACGCTCGACCACTACCGCCGGGGTGAGGCGCTGACGGAGATTCCGGTGTGGCGCATGATCGCCCGCCCGCTGGCCGAAATCCGCGCGCAGGCCGAGGCGTGGGCGGCGCAGGTGGGTGGTGAAGTGCTGGACGGCGAGTCGATGGTCGGCGGCGGCAGCCTGCCCGGCGCGACGCTGCCTACGGCGCTGCTGGCTCTGCGCGTCCCCGGCGTAGATGCGGCTGCGGCCCGGCTGCGCGCGGCAGACCCGCCCGTCATCGCCCGCATCGCTGATGATCGCCTGTTGTTCGACCCGCGCACGGTGCTGCCCGGCGAGGAAGAAGTGCTGCTGCGCCAGATTCGCGCGGCGCTGAGGTAATGCTATGAATGCTTTCGACACCCCAACTGTTTCCACAGCACACCACGCGCAAGACACCGCGCTGCTGACGACTGTCGGCCTGGCTGTCGGCTACACAGCCCGCCGCGTGACCACGCGCGTCCTCGATGGCGTCAATGTCACCTTGCGCGCAGGGGAACTGGTCTGCCTGATCGGCCCCAATGGCGCGGGCAAATCCACGCTGATGCGCACGCTGGCCGGGATGCAGCCGCCGCTGGCCGGGACGATCACGCTGGCTGGTGATGAACTGACCGCGCTGTCGCCCGCCGAACGCGCCCGCCGCCTGAGCATCGTGCTGACCGAGCGCATCGACGCCGGGCTGCTCACGGCGCACGCCCTGGTCGCGCTGGGGCGGCATCCCTACACGGGCTGGCTGGGCACGCTGCGCCCGGAAGATGAGGCCGTCGTGATCTGGGCGCTGGAAGCGGTCGGCGCGCTCGACCTGGCGGCGCGTCCGGTCAACGAGCTGAGCGACGGCGAACGCCAGAAGGTGATGATCGCCCGCGCGTTGGCGCAGGAACCGGCGCTGCTGCTGCTCGACGAACCCACTGCATTTCTTGACCTGCCGCGCCGCGCCGAGGTGCTGACCATGCTGCGGCGGCTGGCGCGCGAGACCGAACGCGCGATTCTGCTCTCGACGCACGATCTCGATCTGGCGCTGCGGACGGCAGATCGCATCTGGCTGCTGCCCAAGGGTGGCCCGCTGCACGTCGGCGCGCCGGAAGACCTGGTGCTGAGCGGGGCGTTCGAGGCGGCTTTTCGCGGCGAGGGCGTGACGTTCGATGCCTACAGCGGCTCGTTCCGGAGCAGTTCCCAGGCGGCGGGGCTGGTGGCGCTGCGCGGCGAGGGACTGCCCGCCCTGTGGACGCAGCGCGCCTTAGAGCGGGCGGGCTACTGTGTCGCGCCGGATGCGCCGCTGGTGATCAGCATCACGCAGGACGCGGGCGCAACGCGCTGGCAGGTGAGCGGCGACGCGCGCGTGTTTCATGACCTGGCAGCGCTGATTGAAGCCCTGAACACACTGCCCAAGTCCTGAAATCCTATAGAAAGCGAGATGCATCGTGTGATAATGTTTCACATGTAAATGTAGATGTGTGCGCGGCCCGCGGGACTTGCGTGTACCCCATAGGCTCTCGGCACCGATCAAGGACGAACATGGAAACATTGGATCAGGCCCACAATTACCGCATCTACTGGTACGATGCAGATCGCTCGATCCTCATGGCCGACATTACCGATCGTTGGACATGGCCGGACGCTACGAAGTGTATTGAGAAAATGAACGAGGTGATCGCTGCGGCGATTCCCCGTCCGATCTACGTCGTCTATCATTTTGTCCCCGGCGTGAGCGCCATCCCCCAGGAAGGCAGCGCACTCTCTAATATCAAACGGATGCTGGTGGTCGATAATCCCAACGAACAGCTCATCATCATGATTGGCACCAACACCTTCCTGCGCATCCTCGTCGAAATCGCCGCACAGCTCGGCGGTCCGCGCAGTCCCATCGCCAAATATCGCTTCGTCGCCACGCTGGATGCCGCGCTGACCGAAATCCGGGCGCACAAAGCGCGAATCACATCGGAATGAGCACAGGGCAGCAGGTTAGCCGTTTCCTCTGCTCTACCAGTCTGCAAGACTGCGCCGAGACGGGCCAATATCCCGGAAGCGCTGCTGAATCTCACTCGCGGCTGGAAAATTCTTGTCAACCCTCTCGCATCTGTGCTACACTACCGCGCAACAACAATAGTTACTAACTGAGTGACAATCAGAACGTAACGTGACCGACCAAGACGCCGACCACCCCCCCAATCCGTCCAGCAGCTTAACGGCTCACTACACCGGGATTAAAGCGCTTTTCATTGTGCGCGTTAATCATCGGGTTTTTGCATTCCAGGGTGTTTGTGCAAGAGAAGGATTTAGACACATTGTTTGAACTGGCTAGTCTCGTGCCGCTTCTGCTGCTCGTAGCGCTGCACGCGCTGATCACCCTGGCTTACGCCGCACTCACCAACAGCCGCCAAACGTATCTGCGCGACCAGACCGAACACAGCAGCAGTACGCCGCCACGTCTGCATATTACCTACCAGCTCAGCCTGCTGCTGGTGCGCTTCACCATCGCAGCAGTGGTCGTCACCACGTTCGGTCAGGGGCTGGCCGCGCAAATGGTGATGGACGACCCGGAAGTCGCCCGCGCGCTGGCCTATACGCTGGTGCTGCTGCCCACCGCCGTGATCACGCTGATCATCGGCGACCTGGTACCGGAGGCCATCGCCAGCAGCCGCGCCGACGCACTGGCGCCCTGGGCGCTGCCGCTCATGCGCCTGCTGATCTCGCTGCTCACCCCGGTGGTGGCGCTGATGATCATCGTCAGCCGCTGGCTGGCGGGAATCTTCGGCAGCAGCGATAAAGTCAATGTCGTCACCGAAGAAGAACTGATGACGATGCTCGACGCCAGCGAGAAGGAAGGCAGCATCGAGAACGCCGAGAAAGAGATGATCTACTCGGTGCTGGAGTTTGGCGACAAGCTGGTGCGCGAGGTGATGGTGCCGCGCATCGACATCATCGCGCTGGACATCGATACCACGCTCTCCACCGCCCGCAGCATATTCGTGGAAAGCGGCCACTCGCGCATCCCGGTCTATGAGGACAACGTCGATAACATCAAGGGGCTGCTCTACGCCAAAGACCTGCTGCGGCTGAGCAGCGACCAGGCCGATAAGCCGATTCGCGAGCTGATGCGCAAGCCGTTCTTCGTGCCGGAGAGCAAGCGCGCCGACGTGCTGCTGAAGGAACTGCGCGCCAACAAGGTGCATATGGCGCTGGTCGTGGATGAATACGGCGGCACTGCCGGACTCGTCACCATCGAAGACCTGATCGAAGAGATCATCGGCGATATTCAGGACGAGTACGATGTGCACGAAGAGGCCGAGTATACCCAGCTTGGCCCGAACCACTACCTGATCGATGCCAGCATGAACCTGAGCGACTTCAACGACCTGCTCGAGGTCGAACTGCCGACCGACGACAGCGACACGCTGGGCGGCTTCCTGTTCACCGAGTTCGGCCATGTGCCGGATGTGGGCGAAACGCTGGAGCATGGCGCACTGACCTTCAAGATCGAGTCGCTGGATGGCCGTCGCATCCGCAAAGTGCACGTCACGCGCAAGGTGGCCGCGCCGCCGGACGCCACACAGACCTCCAACAACCACGCGCCGCAGCAACCGCAGCCCATGACGGAATAACCGTACGACGCTGTTGAGGGCGCGTTTCCGCTGTGGTACGATCAGCGGCCACTTGGGGAGACATCACTATGACGCTGATCGCCGTGCTGCAGCCCGCACAGCCGTATCATTTCCCGCTGCTGCTCGAAGTTCTCTCGCACTTCGCCCATCCAACGCTGGACATCGCCTATGACAACGCCTACTGGCGCGTGCTGCGGGTCAACGGCGGGATGGGGCTGGCGCGCGTGACGGCGGGACGCGACAGAGAGCTGCACGTCGAACAGGTCGCCGGACATGCGCCGGAAGATACGCTGCTGGCGCGGCTGCGGCAGGTGCTGCCGATGGACGACTCGCGCGCCGAGTTCTACGACTACGCGCGCGGCGATGCACCCCTGTGGAGCGTGGTCGAAGCGCTGGTCGGTCTGCCGCCCTGGCGCAGCGAGACGCTCTACGAAGCCCTGATGGAAGCGATCATTGAGCAGCAGATTGCCTGGATCGCGGCGCAGCGGGCACAGCGCTGGCTGGTCGAGTGGGGCGGGAACGCGCTCGATTATGATAGTCAGCGTTATTACGCTTTCCCGACGCCGGAGCAGATCGCCGCTGCCCGCCCGGAAGACATGAAACCGCTGAAGATCACCGACCGTCGTATCGCGCTGATGATCGCCGTGTCGCAGCAGGTCGCGGCAGGCACGCTCGATCTGGAAGCGTTGGCCGCGCTGCCCATGCACGAGGCGCACCGCGCACTGGTGTCGATCAAAGGCATTGGCGACTGGACGGCGAAGGTGGCGCTGCTGCGCGCCTGTGGGCACGAGAGCGTCGCGTCCGGCGATGTGGCGCTGCAAGCGGCGGTCAACCGCTATTTCTACAGCGGCACGGGCAGCGTGACGGCGCGGCAGGTCGAGGAAACCTTCGCCCGCTATGGCGCGTTCGGCGGGCTGGCGGCGCGCTACACGCTGATGCGCTGGGTGCTGGACGTGTACCCGCGCGGGGGACGCTGAGGCTGTCCATTCCATTCTGGCCGAAAAACTTCTGCACGACCTCTGCTCCTCCGCGCCGCGATATCAGCACTTTCTGACCACGCCTCTCGCCCATGTCGCACTTCTGCTATAATCCGCGCGATTTTACGGAGGCTCTAGATGCGGATTCGCGTAGAAGGCAAACACGCGCTCAACGGCAGCTACCGCCCAGCGGGCAGCACCAATGCCGCGATGGCGCTCCTGGCTGCGGCGCTGCTCACCGACAAACCCGTCACACTGCACAATGTGCCGCAAACCACCAACATGCAGGCCATGCGAACCGTCGCGGAACGGTTGGGCGCGACGCTCAGCACGCCCACGTCGGATGCGCTGACCATTCGCGCCGAGCACCTGACGCTGCGCACGCTGACGGAAGCGGATACCAATGGGCTGGTCGGCATGATGCTGTTCCTGCCTGCCATGCTCACGCGCCGCCAGTACATTCGCATCGAGTTCGACTTCCCGCTCAACCGCATCCGCACGCATCTGGAAGCGCTGCGCGACCTGGGGCAGGAAGTCAGCGCGGCGAATGGCGCGTTGGAGTGCAAGGCGCAGCCCTGGACTCGCAAAGAGATCACGCTGATTCAGACCAGCGTCACGGCGACGGCGGTCGTGCTGATGCTGGCGGCGCGGCTGGGCAAGGAGACGATCATCCACAATGCCGCCTGCGAGCCGCATGTGCAGGAACTGGCGCATCTGCTGTGCGAGATGGGCGCGCATATCGAGGGCATCGGCTCGAACGCGCTGCGCGTGATCAGCCCGCCGGAACTGAGCGGCGCGGAAGCCACGCTGGGGCCGGACATCATCGAAGCGGCCAGCATCGCGGCTATCGTCGCGATGAGCGGTGGACGCGCGCAGATCGACGGCGTGCGCCGCGCGGAACTGCCGATGATCACCAAGACTTACAAGCAGTTGGGCATCGGGCTGGACTGCGATGAGCAGGTGATCTTCGTGCCCAAACACGAAACGCTGACCCTTTCCGACCGCGAAGAGGACACCGATCTTTCGATAGAAAGCGCGCCCTGGCCTGCCTTCCCGTCCGACCTGGCTGCTATCGCGACGGTGATCGCCACGCAGGCGCGCGGCAGCGTGCTGATTCACGAAAAGCTGTTCAACAACCGCCTGCTGTTCGTCGATAAGCTCAAGGCGATGGGCGCGCAGATCGTGCTGTGCGACCCGCACCGCGCGATTGTCGTCGGCGCGACGCCGCTGCACGCCATCTACATGGATACGCCCGATGTGCGCGCGGGGTTGGGGATGCTCGGCGCGGCATTGATCGCCAGAGGAACATCGGTGATTGACAATGCCCAGGTGATCGAACGCAGCTTCGCGGGTGTGCTGGGCAAGCTGCAAGCACTGGGCGCGAAGATTACCATCGAATGAACACCGCGCCGTTGGATTTCACGACGATTGATGGGCTGCGCTGTGCCCAGGCTGTCGCGGGCGAGGGTGCGCCGCTGCTGCTGCTGCACGGTTGGGGCGCGGAAATCAAGCTGGTCTGGCCGCTGGCGGAACGGCTCGTCGCGCTCGGCTACCGCGTCTACGCGCTGGATCTGCCGGGCTTCGGCCAGAGCGCGCCGCCGCCTGCTGCCTGGTCGGTGCATGACTACGCCGCGTTCGTCGTCAAGTATCTCGACCATCACGGACTGGAGCAGGTCAACCTGTTCGGGCACTCGTTCGGGGGCAGGCTGGGGCTGCTGCTCGGCGCGGAGCAGGCCGGGCGCATCCGCAAGATGGCGCTGGCCGACAGCGCGGGCGTGCGACCGAAACCCGCGCCCAGCGCACAGCTTCGGCTGAAAACCTACAAAGCCGCGCTCAACCTGCTGAACGGCATCGGGCTGAAGGCGCAGGCCGAGCAGGTGCGGGCGTGGTACAGCGGGCGTTACGGCTCGGCGGATTATCAGGCGGTCAGCGGCGTGATGCGCGAGACCTTCGTCAAGGTGGTCAACGAAGATCTGCTGCCCTACGCTGCCCGTGTGCGCGTGCCGACGCTGCTGTTCTGGGGCGACCAGGACGCCGACACCCCGCTCTGGCAGGGCAAGCTGCTCGAACAGACCATCCCCGACGCCGGATTGGTGGTCTGGGAGGGCGCGGGGCACTACAGCTACCTGGAACGGCTGGCAGAGACGGCAAGAGTTATGCATCATTTTTTCAACGGGTGAGCGATGGCGGAACTAGGCATCATCGGGCTGATCTGGATCGTCGGGACGTGCGTGCGGGTCTACCGCCAGGCGCGCTTCTACCAGATCGAAGAATACATGAACGGGCGTTACCTGCGCTGGGTCTTCGCGCGGCGTGACCGCTGGCTGCCCACGCGTCCGGTCGCGGCCTGGGCGGCGGGCATCGTCGCCATGCTGCTGCTGACCGAAGCGCCGGGCACGTTCATGCTGACCGTCATCGGCGTGATCAGCGCCCTGGTCGCCGTGTGGCCGCCGGGCGAAGGCGAGGTCAAGAAAGGCTTCCGCCCGACCGCGCGCGCCAAACGGATGCTTGGGGCGGCTTTCGTGCAGGCACCCTTTGATCTGGCGCTGTATGTCTTTCTCGCGCATGGCATCGGGCTGCCCGCCGCCATCGAAGTGCGCTACATCCTGCTGTCCTGCATGGGGCTGTTCCTGTTCCTCACCGCGCCGTTCATCCTGATCGGCGGCAACCTGCTGATGACGCCCGTCGAGGCG
>JAEUQX010000576.1 GCA_016788625.1 Anaerolineae bacterium | reverse complement strand
GGGCTTGTGGTCGCCGCCAGGGACAGGTCATCAAAGCCGATGACCGCGACATCCTCCGGAACAGACAGCCCGTGCGCGTTCAGTACCTGGATGCACGCGACAGCCATGAGATCGGAGGACACGAAGATGGCGCTGGGTTTTTGCGGGATTAACTGCTCGGTGGCGCGTACCGCACTTTCGAATGAAAAGTCACTCTGCGCACACAGCCGCTCGTCAAATGCGATCCTGTTCTCCGCCAGGGCGCGCAGATAACCGTCCAATCGCCCTTGTCCGGTCGGGTGGTCACTGGCCGCGATGATGCCAATGCGACGGTGTCCGAGGTCGATCAGGTGTTGGGTGGCTATGCGGCCGCCGCCCTCGTTGTCGGCTTCCACATAGGGCACCGTCTCAGCTTTGGCCGAGCGGCCAATCGTGACGAACGGGATGTGATCGTCGCGCAGCAGACTGTCCCAGTTGTAGTCGCCCAGCGCCAGGATCAGCCCATCCACGAAGCCGGTGTGAACAACATCGTCCGCGAGTTTTCTGGCTTCATTCAGTTCGTTGATCAGGAAGAGGGAGCTGATTTGCGTGTGCTGACCTGCCGCATTCGCCACACCTTGAATCAGCACCGGGAAGTAGGGGTCATCAAACATGCGCTGCGCCACAATCGGGACGATCAGCCCGATCATATTGGTGCGGTGGGACGCCAGCGAGCGCGCGGCGGCATTTGGGCGGTAGCCCGTATCAGCGATCACTTTCTCAACGCGCTCCCGCACATCGGGGCGGACATGTGGGTAGCCGTTCACGACCCGCGAAACCGTTGCTCGTGAAACGCCTGCTATCCTGCCAATGTCCTCAAGGGTCAGCCGCGTCATATGCTATCGCCGAATTGAGAGCGCTCTCAATTCAATCTAACGCTCACGGTCGAGATTGTCAAGCTTTGGTCGGATGTTTTCTAAAGTGGACTCTCGAATGTTTTGAAAGTCCCCACCCGCCTCGCTGTGCTAGCTGTCCATGCTGGTCTCAGGATGAGCCAAGCGCGATGCCTGCCCAGTAGCCGTTGTTCCACATGCCGCCATCGTCTTGATTGAGCAGTTCAATAAGCACCGTCTGCCCTGCAAAGGCGGACAAATCGAAGGATAGGTCGACCCACCCATTTTGAGTGGTTTCAGAGCCAATGAGCATCTCGGAAATCGGCTGGCCGTCAATGAGGACACTGAACTGCCACTCACCATCTGGGTAATGCCCTACGCTGATATGGAGTGATGGTGATGCGCCGGTAAGCTGCACTTGCGTCATCAAGCGGCATGGACTTGTCTTATCGAGTGGTTGGGTCAGGAGGACATCTGATCGACCGAGTAAAGCGGGGTACAAGCCAAACAGATCGTCCTGCACGCAGTCGATGGCAGCCCATCCCGGCGCAAAACGGGCGACATCGTGCGTGAAACTGCGCGGGGCATCGAAATGGATCTGAGACATCTCCGCATCCGTATAGTAGCTTCCCATGATTGGCCCAGGGTTCCACGATTGCACGAATGGGCTGGGTTCCGGGGATTGCAGCGGGATGAGGAATATCTCGTTTCCAGCAGAATCGATTTCTATCGCGCCGCCCGCAGCGACGATGGATTGGCGTGCGAGGCGTTCAGTCACGGCGATCAAATCATCAAAGCGATAGTCGGTATAGCTGAAAAGGGCGATGGTATCCAGTTCGGCTGTGAATGTGTTCACAAGCTCTTCATCACCGAAAGCGGCTGCCAATATACCCCCGACGGTGGCCGGATTACAGTCGGAATCCTGGCCGCTGCGCATGGCTATGGTCATCGATGTCAGCAGATCGCCACCGCCATAGAGCAGCCCCATCACTACAAATGCGCCATTGATCTTGGCGTCAATGTTGAATGCGCGAGGCGTTCCAGCAGCCTCATTGCTGGAATACTGGCGATACGCCGGGTTGTTGTTGTATTGGTCATTGATGCGTGTCCATGTTGCCTGCCAGTCGGTAGGCGCTTCCTGCCACCAGGTGATCACATTGCGGATCGCTTCGGCATACTGGCTCTCTGCCGGTATACAATCCAACCCCGCACGGACAATCGTAAGCGGATCAGTCTCAAAAAAGGACTCTGCATACATGCAGGCGACGAACTGCCCCGCATATAGCCCATCGCCATAATTCATAATTCCGCCGAACGTCTCGCCCAGGGTGATAGCGCGGTTGGGCATCCCTGGCGAAATCAGCCCCGCGAAATCGGCCTCGATCTGGAAGTCGATGTCATCAGAATAGGCGCTGAAGACCGGATGGCCGGAATCAGGCGGCGCAATCCCCGCGCGCAGATTGTCGCGCGCCGCGAGATTGGCGAACCACAGTTGATATTCACTGTTGGCAAAATCAATCCCAGCCTGTGCCGCCGAGACATCTAATCCATAGGTGTCGAGGGTGCGCAAGAAGGTCATCTCAACGTACAAGTCATCCTGTTCAAATGCCTCATTGATCATGCCAGGATGGATCGGCGGCAGTTCTGCTTCCGGAATCATGCGGCCCAGATAACGGAATTCGGTTGGCTGTCCATATGACACACCGAACATCTGACCGAGCCATGCAGCGATCATCTTCTGACGATAGACCTCGGCAGGCAGTCGGCGAAATTCACCAGCGCTGCTGAACGCTGAACTGATCGAGCGAGGATGGGCCGCACCCTGAAAAGTCACCATCAAGGAGAAAGTGGCAGTCAAAATAAGGAACAACATCCGCCTCATGCGTGAATCCTTCCTGGATGCAGATACGGGGATAGTTTGCCAAAGCGGTCACAGGGGTTTTACCTGGGCGCTATTTCATGCTCAGCCCGACCGCAAAATCTTCTCCATCGCTTTGCCCTTTGCCAACTCATCAATCAGCTTATCCAGGTAGCGAATTCCCTGCATCGTTGGTTCTTCGATGTCTTCCACGCGGACGCCGCAGATCACGCCTTTGATCAGCGAGCGCGCCGGGTTCAGTTGCGGCGCTTCCGCAAAAAAGGTCTCAACGTCGGTCTGTTTTTCGAGCTGCGCTTCTAACGCTTCCTGGCTGTATCCCATCAGCCAGCGAATGATTTCATCGACTTCGGCTTTCGTGCGCCCTTTTCGTTCTGCCTTAGCGACATACTCAGGATAGACTCGCGCGAAACTCATGGTATAGATTCGATGTTTGGTCATGGTATCGTCCTGCTTCTATGACAGGCGCACATTTTAGCACAAATGTATCAAACTGTGTTTTGCGGTAGCGACATCGGTTGACCGCCGCTGCGCCACCGAACATGCAAGGTCAAGCAGGACAATCACCTGCTTTTGTGGATCAGTACCTAAGCTGGCATCGTCGGGGTTGGCAGAACATTCGACACTTTGACGGTCACCTGACGCCGCAGGTATCCACCGCTGTTGGAGTACATTTGCAAAGCCAGTAAATAGCGCCCGTTAGGCACGACTGTCGTATCCCATACACCCAGAACTCCTGTAGCCTGCGGTGTGGTCACAAGCGAAACCACCTGCCAGTTCGTGGGGTTGGTTTCTGCTGCGATGAGCAGTTCGTAGCGGTTGAAGCTGGTCGCCTGCGCCGCGCCCATAATTTGCACGACGCCGAGAACCGTGCTGCTGTCAGTCGGCGCGACGATGCGCGCGATGGGCACTTCGGTGTTTACGTCGCACGATGCGCTTGGCGGGTTGGCGATGGACGACGTGCTGATCCCCAACCGCCGCGCGATGGCCTGCCCTGCGGTCGAGTTGAGGAAGTTTACCGCTGCCAGGTCGCTGATGTTCAGCACCATCACAGACTGTATGTTGTCCGGGCAGAAGTTGTTCGCCAGCAGCCCCGTCCAGGTGTCGATGGTGACCTGCCGCACGAAGGCGTTGTCCGCCGACGGCGCGGGCAGCCCCTCGATGAACAGCTCACTGCGCAGGCCGCCGGGGCAGTTGGCCGGGGGCAGCGTGCCTGTGTCTACACAAATCTGCTCGCTCATCACCCCTGCTGGCACGATGAATGGCGATGCTTGTTCCACTTCATTCAACATCATACTCATCACGCGGTTCCACAGCGGCGCAGCGCTGCCATAGCCACCGTCCGTCACCTGCGTCGGCTGGTCATCCGGGCGACCGAGCCAGACTCCGACCACCGCATTGCGCGTGTAGCCCATCGTCCACAAGTCACGCGTGCCATCAGTTGAGCCACTCTTGGCCGCCACCACGCCGCTGGTCGGCAGGCCGCTGATCGTCAGCGAGCCGTTGATGCCAAACGATGGCGCGCGTGCTGCGTCGTCGCTCAGCATGTTCGAGATCACATACGCCAGGGCGGGTTGGATAGCCTCCACAGTGGAACGGACAGGCAGAGCTACATCATTACCGCTGGCATCGGTGATGCTCTCGATGGCGTAGAGCGGGGCGCGGACGCCGCCGTTAGCCAGCGTGCCGTAAGCCTGCATCATGCTGTAGAGCGTCACTTCCGTTGCGCCAATACCTGTCGGCAGCCCAAAGACCGCTTGATCGGGGAAGACCAGCCCCATGCGGTTAGCCACATCGCGGAACTTGTCCTCGCCGATGAACTGGTACGCCTTGATTGCCGGGATGTTGTAGCTGTTTTGCAGCGCCGCGCGCAATGCCACCGGGCCGCGGAACTGGCCGTCGAGGTTGACGGGCGTGTAGGGCGGGTTGGTGTTCGAGAAGATCGTCGGCACATCCCACAGGATGCTGGCCGCTGTCAGGTACTCAGAAGCAGCAAGTTGTCCATCGCCGTCTCTGTCCACGCCTTCCAGGGCGCTCGTGTAGACAATCGGCATGATCGACGCGCCGGGCTGCTGGAAGGTCAACGCGCCATTGACCTGCCCGTCAATCTCCTCGTCAGCGAAGTCCGGGCTGCCGACCATCGCGCGGATCGCGCCGCTGCGTGGGTCAGTGACCATCACTGAACCGGTATTGATACCACTGGCTTCAAGTTCTGACAGCGAATCGATCAGTTCTTTCTCGGCCACGTCCTGTACTGCTGGGTTGAGCGTGGTGCGGATGACGAAGCCCAATCGGAACATCTCGCCGCCCGGATACAGGTTTTCGACCTGTTGGACGACAAACTGCACGAAGTGGGGATACTCGAAATCTACGCCGCGCGGCAGGTAACGTGCAGCTTTGACCTGGGCGACATTGACCGCCTGCTGCCGCGTGACGGCGACATCAACGCAGAAAGGCTGCGCGCCGGATTGGAAGGTCAGACAGCCGACCTCCTGCATCCGCGCGATGAGGGCATCCATCCGATCAAAAGTCATCGTGCGACGGGCAGAGTAGGCAGTCTGATCTTCGCTGCTCGTCTGAACCGGGTTGTACTGCGCCGGATCTGCGATCATGCTTGCCAGGAGTGCGGCCTGCGGCAAGTTGAGTTCAATCGAACTGACGTTGAAGTAGAACTGCGCGGCGGATTCGACACCATACGACTGGTTGCCGAAATAGACCTCGTTGAGGTACAGCTCCAGAATTTCCTGCTTGGTGTACTGCTGCGCGATCTGCGAGGCGATGATGATCTCGCGCAGCTTTAGATCGGGCGTCGTCGTTGGCTGGCGCAGGATGAGCTGCTTGGCAATCTGCCGCGTGATGCTGCTCGTGCCGGCACCCGTTTCGCTGCTCCCCGCGATTTGCAGCAGAGCAGCGGCGATGGCTGTCCAGTCCCAACCGGGGGCTTCGAAGAAACGCTCATCTTCCTGCGCGACGACCGCATGGATCATGAATGGCGAGACGCTGTCGAGCGTAACGCGGGTACGCACACCTCGGTCTGGGCTGCTGATTTCCGCGATCAGGTTGCCATTCACATCCAGCACCTTAGCGGTCTGAAAAACTGCCTGATACCCTGTCAGCGCCTCAATCTGCGCGGCGTACTCCCCGGCAATGCTGTTGTACTGCGTAAACAGGAAGCCAGCGCCGCAGGCGAACAGCAGCACGATGATGCTCACCACCATCAGCGCCAGTCGGACAACAGCGCGAGCGTTACCCGGCCGCAGTGTCGACAAAAATGCCAGGAATGACTTTATTCTGTCCAGTGAGAAGGGCGATGATACAGGCGTTGTTCGCGGGGCGCGAAGCATTTCCGGCAGCGAATCGGGCGGCGGCGGTTTGGTCATCTCTTCGGCTACATCGGCATCGTCGATCAGCGCGGGAATGACGGGCTGCTGCGCGATGAGCTTGCCACGCTGGCGTGTAGTACAGGTTTCCAACCGCTGAAAGAACGGTTCACCAGGGAGTTTACTGCCACGCACGTCTTCGATCTGCGTGCGCACGAACAATTCCCAGTTGGGGGTGTTGATGTCGCCAGCCAACCACAGCGGAAACAGGGGTTTCCTGTACTTCAGCGCAAGTGTGATCTCGCGCTGTACCCAATCAGAACTATCGGATTCGGGGGACATGATGACGATGGCGCCATCGCACGACCGTAATGCCAGCACAATCGACCGCCACCAGTCTTCGCCTGTCCCCAGGCGGCGGTGGTCAATCCATACCTCAAAGCCTTCTGAGCGCAATCTCTCCGCCAGCCGGTTTGCATAGGCCGCGTTCTTAGTGCTGTAGCTGATGAAGAGATACGACATAGGCCGCCCGCTGTGCTATGAAAACGACCTGAATTTGAGTATAGAGCGCCATAAGAGTTTCGGCAAGAACTGCGGCGTTGTTGGTCAGTCCCTGACTGACGACAGATCGCTGTATCTGGGAGCTTATCGATCCTCACCGCCCCGCCGCAGCGCCACCCGCACCACCGCCAGCAGCGCACGCCCCACTGTGAAGCGGAACAGCCGCGCCAGTCGTTCAATCCAGCGGGCCAGGAATTCCGGGGGCGGCGGTTGCAGGATGGGATACGGTTCGCCCCCATACGCCGCCAGAACGTGGTTGGCGGCGGCGATGCCCGTCGTGCACGAGCGCTCCATCCAGAACGATGGCGACGGGTAGCCGACCCAGTCGCCGCAGGCCAGCACTCCCGACCAGGGCGTCTCCAGGTGCAGGCTCTCAGCGGTCGGCACGCGGAACTGCGTATGCACGCGGCTGTTGCGCCGCACCGCGCCATGCACGAAACTGCCGCGCAGTTCCGGGAAGGCGCGCTGCACCTCGTCCACCGCGCGGAT
>JAEUQX010000568.1 GCA_016788625.1 Anaerolineae bacterium | reverse complement strand
GGGCGGCAGCAGCGCGGCCAGGAACGGCGCATCCCACAACGGTTGGGCGTTCCATTCGGCATGATAGAAGAACAGGTGCTTGAACAGTCCCGGCAGGGATTGGTAGGCGGTGACGGCGAACGAGGGGCGCGCGGCATAGTCAGGCATCAGCTCGATGTACGTCAGCCAGGGCTGCACGCCGATCAGCGGCAGCGTCACCAGCGCGACGCCCAGCATGACCACGACGCTCCACAGCAGCGCCCGCCAACGGCGTTCCAGCGCCAACGGCAGCAGCAGGAACATCCCAGTCAGCTTGAAGATGATCATCGCGCCGAGTGCACCACCCGCCACCCCATCGCGGCGCTGGCGATAGGCATACCACGTCAGCGTGGTCAGCGCGAACAGCAGCGCATAAATCTGCCCATAGCGGATGTTGGAATAGAGCGGCTGATACAGCAGCGCCAGCGCGATCAACGCCGGGAGCACCCAGCCGCGCGGCCCGTCGTGCCAGAGCAGCCAGCCGAACGCCAGCGCGAAGACGGCGACGTTCAGCACAATCCAGACGGCACGCGCGTCGTCATGGCCGAACGGCACGAGCGGCAGCAGCATCACGGCGCTCGGCGGCAGGTGCGGCGTGAAGATGTCCTCGATGCCCGGCGCGAAACGCTGCGTCTGCTGGCGATACCAGTCATCGTCATAGAACTGGCTGACGTTCACACCCTCGCTGAGCAGCGCCGCCGCTGTGTAGTAGTTGATGAAGCTGTGGCTGGGCACGACCAGCGACCGACCGACCGCCGAGACGAAGCGCGGCAGCAGCGCCAGCGCCAGCAGCGTGAACAGCACAAGCAGGAGGTTATTGCTGCGGGTGGGTCTTGTGGGTGAGGCGGGATGGGATGGGTTGGGCATCGGGTGTTTGTCTGTTCTTCGGTCAACACGGCTGCGCTTGGCAAATCGGCGCAGTTCGCGCATGATTATTCCATATCATTCTCTGCGCTGTGCTGAATGTTGTATAGGAAATTGCGCTCTATGACCAGAGATCCCGCACCACCCGCCGAAACCACGCCGCCGCCTGCCCCGCCCGCCGAGCACGAGGAGATTGTGGTGCGCGGCCCGCTGCCGAATTACACCCTGTCCAGCGTGTGCCCGGCCTGCGGCACAGAGACGATCCGCCGCGCGTGCAAGGTACGCTGCGAACGCTGCGGCTTCGTCTGGGATTGCAGCGAACTCTAAGGCCTGCCTCATCAAATGAACACAGATCAGGTCTGATTCGTGTGCCTCATGAATTGGGGTAATTTTCATTATATTCCAACGATCCTCCACTTGTCGGAATAAGGAATTCTATCAACAATTGAAATAGTGGAATATTTACATTGCCAAGAGGGTGGAAGATGAGTGGCTTAAGTACAAGTACATTTGGGAGCGACAAGAAACCGCTAAAAGACCTATTGTCCAGTATTAGCAGCGGCAAAATACAATTACCAGATTTTCAACGCGGTTGGGTGTGGGACGATGAGCGTATTAAGAGCTTGTTAGCCAGTCTTTCGCTATCGTTTCCAGTTGGAACAATCATGTTACTCGAGACCGAAAATGCACAGGTGCGCTTCAAACCGCGCGCTATAGAAGGCGCTGTACTCTCTGGTTCACAGCGTCCTGAGTACCTCATTCTCGACGGTCAGCAGCGCCTCACCGCCTTGTTTCAGTCAATCTTTTCAGAAACAGTAGTTGAAACCCGCGATGCACGCAACAAAATGATCAAGCGTTGGTACTATATCGACATTTGCAGGGCGCTCGATACGAATAGTGACCGTGACGAAGCGATCATCAGCCTGCCAGAGACTCGGCAAGTCGTTAATTTTCGCGGCGAAGTAATTGATGATTATTCAACGCCAGACAAAGAGTATGCAGCGCATCGCTTCCCGTTGTCGCGAGTCTTTGATTCATCGGATTGGCGGACAGGCTATCAAGAATACTGGAACTACAACAGCGACAAGATCAAACTGTTCAACACCTTTGAGCGCGACGTTATCAAACGCTTCGAGCAATATCAAATGCCGATCATCACTCTCTACAAGGACACACCAAAAGAGGCTGTCTGCCAGGTGTTCGAAAAGGTCAATACAGGCGGAGTGTCACTTACTGTCTTTGAGCTGCTCACGGCTACGTTCGCTGTTGATGACTTTGACTTGCGCGAAGATTGGAAACAGAGAGAGAATCGCCTATACAAATACTCTGTTCTCCATGGTCTCAAGAACGACGATTTTTTGCAGGGCATTGCACTTCTAACCACATGGGAACGGCGCAATGAAGCATTGTTGCATGGAATTCGGGTTGAAGATGCGCCCGGCATTAGTTGCAAACGTAGGGACATTCTAACACTCCAAGTAGAGAATTATGTTCAATGGGCAGAGACACTAACAGAGGGTTTCGAGAAAGCAGCACGTCTTCTCCGCAGCCAAAAAATCTTCTCAGCCCAGGATGTTCCTTACCGTACACAGCTTGTGCCGCTGGCGACTGTTTATGCTGTTCTAGGCAAAGAGGCCGACTATGACAATGTTCGCGGCAAATTGATTCGTTGGTATTGGTGTGGCGTATTAGGCGAACTTTATAGTAGTGCAGTTGAAACGCGATTCGCTAAAGATTTACCCGAATTGCTGAACTGGATAAACGATGGCAGCGAACCAGACACCATTCAAGATGCGAACTTCATACCGAATCGTCTCCTGACCCTCAAAAGTCGCAACAGCGCAGCTTATAAGGGTTTATCAGCGTTGCTCTTACGGGACAATGCCCTTGATTTCGTTACAGGTGAAGCGATTGAGGAACAGATGTACGCCGACTCGAAGATTGACATCCATCACATCTTCCCGGCAGATTGGTGTGATAAGCACAACATTGACCGCCACCGCCGCGATTGTATCGTCAACAAAACACCACTCGCTGCCCGGACAAATAGGAGCATTGGTAACAATGCTCCTAGCGTATATATTGCACGCATTGAACGTGAGATTAGCAATACCCGCGTGGACGAAATTTTGAGGTCCCACGTTATCGAGCCCAAACTGCTGCGTACTGACCAGTTCGAGACTTTCTTCGAACTACGCAAACAGGCGTTACTCGATCGCATTGAACGTGTAATGAACAAGCCAATTCCGCGCGACATGCCAGCGGATTTTGAAAAGCCGGACGAGTTTGAGGCTGAATTGGCATAACCATCAATTCGTTCACGGCTTGCGTGCGATGACCAGCGTGCTGAAGTTAAACGCCCAGGGCAGCAGCACGCCCAACACGCCGCCGAGCGCGTCGGCAGCCCGGCTGGTCTGATAGTAGCCCGCCCCACGAAAGAGGCCGCCTAAGCCCCACAGTGTGAAGGCGTGACTCGTCGGAACGGCGCGCACCACCGCGAAACCCGCCGCCTCGACCGCGCCGCACAGGCGTTCCCGCGTGTAGGTGCTCTCGTAGAAGCTGTCGTCGTTCAGTGTGCTTTGACCCCCGCGCCGCCGCCGCCATTCCACCAGACGGTGTATCACGTTGGGATAGGGGATGGTCAGCACCAGCACGCCACCCGGCCTGAGGACGCGGAAGGCCTCCGCCAGCGCCGGCCCCATGCCGTGCTCGAAGTGTTCCAGCACGCCGAACGAGAGATACGCGCCGAGCGAATTCGCGGCGTGCGGCAGCGCATGAACATCGCCCACCAGCAGCGGGAGCGTCAGGTCGTAGCGCCGCGAGATGTGCAGCGCGTTCTCGGCGTAATCCAGTCCAACGACGTTGAAGCCCATGCGCCGCAGCGTGATCACCGCCGCGCTCAGGCCGCTGCCCGCCTCCAGGATCACCTGATCTTTGGGCAGATAGGGCGTGTAGAGCGCCACCGTGCGCTGGGCGCGGGCATACTGCATCGCCTCCAGTTCGCGTTCGACCGAAGCGCGCTGCCAGATATCTTCCCAGGCCTGCCGGGTGCTGTCGTAACGGTCACCAAAAGGGGTCTGCATAGGTTAAGCCTGCCGTGCCACGTAGATCAGTTCATAGCCGAACATGCCCGGCAGCACGAGCGGCGGCAGTGGGCGACTGCTCCGGCGTGCCAGGGCGTTGAGCGCGTTTTGCAGCCCGCTCCCGGCGATATGCAGCGTGTCCAGCGTGTAACCCGCGCCCGTCAGCAGCTCACGACCGGTCTTCACGGTGTACAGCCGCAGGTGCGTACGATCCATCACGCCGTAATCGCTGTAATCGAAGCGCCCCAGCAGCAGATTGAGGCGGATACGCCAGTGCGCCACGTTGGGCAGCGAGACGATCACGCGCGCGCCTGGGGTCAGCAGGTCATGCGCCTGTTCCAGAATACGCTCCGGGTACTTGAGGTGTTCCAGCACCGCCGCCGCCAGCAGCACATCATACGGCGCGGATGGGCGGGCAGCAGCCAGTGCGTCGGGCGCGTCCAGGTCAACGGTATGCACCTCGCTGCACCGCGTTTGCGCGATCGCTGTCGCGGCGGGGTCGGCCTCCAGCCCGGTGACGCGGCAGCCAAGCGAACTTTCCATGTAGCCGGAGAGATAGCCGGACGCGCAGCCGAGTTCCAGCACGCGCGAACCCGGCGGGATCAGGCGCATCAGGACGCTGTGCGCGTCGTCCGGGTGGGCGCGCTGCGGATCGAAGCGTTCATTCAGGTGATACTTGGGGGTTACGGTCACGTCGATCCTTTCACCAGCGCTCGCTTGAGCGCCATGCCCCACAGCAGCGGACGCGAAAGCAACCAGAGCAGCGCCGCGCGTGCGATCCCATGCTGCTTACGCGCATAGACCAGCAGATCGCGGAAGTAGATGCGCGTCGCCAGCCACGAGCGCGTCACGCTCTTTTCGCGGTGGATGATGCGCGCGGCGGCCACGAAGCGGAACACATGCCCCGGCGCGGCCAGCGTATCTTCTGGAAAATACAGCAGCAAATCCTCGTCCAGCCGCAGGTCGGCGCGCCGCATCATTATACACGAGCCGGGCGCGACTTCGACATCGCGGTCGCTCTCGCGTGACCAGTCGGCGTACCACTGTGCGGCATTCAGGCGCGCGCGCCAGCCGGGGCGCAGCCAGCCGAGCGGCGTGTGGTTCGCCAGCAGGTAGCCATACGTCGGGCGGCGCGAGCAGGTGCGCTGTATCGCGCCGTCGGGGTAACGGAGCTGCGCCGTCGCGCCATGATAGTCGGGATGCGCGTGCAGGAAATCGAGCAACAGCGGGAGGGCGTCCGGCGCGGGGATCGTATCGGGATTGAGCAGCAGGGCATATTCGGCGCGCGCTGCCTCCAGGCCGATGTTGTTGCCCCGGCAAAACCAGGTATTCGCCGCCTGCGCGAGCAGCCGCACTTCCGGGAACGACTCGCGCACCAGCGCAGCGCTGCCGTCCGTCGAGGCGTTATCGACGACGATGACCTCCAGCGCCAGCGGACAACTCCGCAGCGCATCCAGGCAGAGGCGCAGGTCATCGCGCCCGTTGTAATTGACGATGATCACGGAGAGGTGGGGCTGTATCGTCACCGACATCTCTCCATCCTCTTCAATGCACCTTGAAAAATCAATCTGGTCACAACCGTAGGGACGCCCAACGGGGCGTCCGAGACACGGTGCAGGCGGACGTGCCGTTGCACGTCCCTACAACAATATCCTTTTCCGTCTTTGTAGGGGCGACCTGGCAGGTCGCCCCTACTATGAAGACAAGAGGGGGATAGGTTATCAGGTACATCACGCCTGCTCAAGCAGCGTTTCCAGGTGGGCGGCGCGCTGCTCGTAGGTATGGTTAGCGTAGACGTGCGCCTGCGCCTGCGCCACGATGCGCTCGCGTTCGGCGTCATGCGCCAGATAATACGCCACCTTCGCGCGCAGGTCATCCAGATCGCTGAACGTCACGATGGTTTCGCCGGGTTGGAACCACTGCCGCGTGCCCGGCAGGTCATCGCTGATTTGCAGCACGCCAACCGCCGCCGCTTCGAACAGGCGCATGTTGCCACCGTAGCGCATGAAGTCGCCGTGCACGTTGATGGTCATCTTGGCCGCCGAAAGTACCTCCAGCATGTCTTCGCCCAGCGCCTGCCCGCGCACATTGCCGCGCAGGCTGGCTGGAACGTCGTGAACGCTCCAGATGCCCAGGTCGAAATCGCGCAAGGCTTCCAGCGCACGGATGCGACGGCCATAGAGCGCGTCGGGGATCAGCGTGCCCACAAACGCGATGTCGCAGGTGAAAGCCGCGCGCTGTTCCGCCGTGAGCGTGTAGGGGTGATGAAACGCCGGGTCGCAGGCCACGACGGGCAGGCACTCCATCGCCCGTGCGCCCAGTTCGAGCCACTGCACGCCGTGATAGTAGTCGTTGACCAGCACGAGGTCATAGAGCCGGGCGGCGGCGCGCTCGACCGGGCGTGAGAAGACGATGGGCGACGTGCCTGTCGAATACACAATCTTGCTGCCCATCTCGCGCTTGATGGTTTCGAGCGTAGCGGGATAGATCACGGTGTTGTCGCCGACCATCCACAACCAGTCCGG
>JAEUQX010000564.1 GCA_016788625.1 Anaerolineae bacterium | reverse complement strand
CCTGCCGCGCAAGTTCGGCGTTCACCCGGTCGATGATGTGCAGGTGATCGCGCCGATGTACCGCACGCCGATTGGCGTGGACGCGCTGAACACTGCCTTGCAGCAGGCGCTCAACGGCAGCGACAGCGTGATGAGCAGGCGCGTGGGCAAGCAGTTGTTCCGTGCGGGCGACAAGGTGATTCAGCTCAAGAACAACTACGAGAAGGAAGTCTTCAACGGGGACATCGGACGTGTGCGCGGCATCGACCCGCACAGCGAAGTCCTGGAAGTCGTCATTGATGGCCGCATCATCGAATATGACTTCCAGGAGGCAGAGCAGTTGACGCTGGCCTACTGCATCAGCACGCACCGCAGCCAGGGCGGCGAGTATCCCATCGTGGTACTCCCGCTGATGACGCAGCATTACAAGATGCTGCAGCGCAATCTGCTCTACACGGCCATCACGCGCGCACGGCAGTGCGTCGTGCTGGTCGGCACGCGCAAGGCCATCGGCATTGCTGTGACCAATAACCGCGTAGCCGAACGCTTCACCGGGCTGAAGCGGCGCTTACGGCGGTAGTACCTGACCAGCGCTGCCCTGCTGCTCGGCCAGGGCGGGCAGCAGCAGCGGGTCAATCGTGGAATCATCCTGCCGGATTTCAAAGTGCAGATGCGGGCCGCTGCTGTTCCCCGTTGAACCCAGCGTGCCGACTATATCGCCCGCCTGCACCAACTGACCACACGCGACCAGAATCTCATCCATATGGGCGTACAGCGTGATGAGCGCTCCGTGCGACAGCACCACCGTATTGCCATAGCCCCACGAGCTGTATCCCGCGAACAAAACGCGGCCCGTACTCGCGGCCTGCACGCTGCTGCCGCGCGGCGCTTCGAAGTCAATCCCGGTGTGCGTGCTGCTGAATCCCCTGGTGATCGTGCCTTGGGGCAGCGGGCTGTTCCAGGGGCTGTCGTGCGTTTCGACCGCGACACGACCACAACTTCCACTTTCTTCTGGCGCGAACGCCACTGCATTGTCAGCATTATTCAGCGCAGGGTCGCTGTCCAGCGGCGTCAGACTGAAGCTGATGAAGCTCTCGCGCCCTGCGGCGGTCAGACGATCAAACAGGACGTGCTGATCGAGCGGCAGGGCAACACTCAGGCTGGTTGAATCCGCTTGCATGACACGGGAAGGCGGCAGGCTGATGCTGACGAGCCTGTCCATGTTGAAAAGGAGCACGCGGATTTGAACAGGCGTCCAGGGCAGCAGCGTTGATGCGTCGTTGGCCAGCCACGACCGGGGTATCTCGCTGACGGCCATGTCATCCGGGCGCACGCCGGGCGGGTAAGGCTGCTCGCGCAGATCGGACACTCGAACGATTTCCCCCGCGATCAGGCTGCGCGTGATGTGCTGGTCTTTCAGGTCTTCTACGTTCTGCACCGCGTCCGCAGGCACCTGATCGGCTGGCATATAGGCGGTCACGAAGGCGTGCTGCTCCAGCGCTTCCGCCGCGCGCGTCCCCCAGGTGATGTCGTGTGTCGTCATCACGACGGGCAGCATACCCATCGGCACGGCCAGCGCTGTTGGCACGAGCGTAGGCGGGGGAATGGATGGCAGCGCGGTGATCTGCTGGGCGAGAGGTGTCAGCGTTGATTGCGAGCGGGGCATGTTGAGCCACACTGCGCCGAACAGGACTGCGGCAACCAACGCGGCGGCGAGCAGACGCGGCCACGCGCGCGCGGCTGGACGGGCGGGGCGCGGCTGGCGTGCTGCCAGGGGAGGTTCTCCTTCCGGCGCATACTGCGACGAAATCTGTTCTTCGAGCCGCCGCTGGAACGCCGCGCCTGGGACTGGCCGCATCCGGTTCAGATCATCAATGACCGGGTGATGCGTGATTTGCTGTTGGTGAACCGCACGTTCAATCTGATCGAGGATGTGCTGATCTGGCGAAGATGGGTTGCTCATGACTGCTGTACTTCCTCATGATACTGGCGCTGCAAATCTTCGATGGCGCGGCACAGATGCGCGGCGATGGTGCGCTCATCCAGGTTCAGGATGGACGCGATCTCGATATTGCGTAAACCGCCGTAGAATTTGAGCGTCAGAATTTCCTGGCGACGCGGCGTGAGGGTTTGAATCAGCCCTCGCAGCCGCATGAATTCTTCGCGCCGGGCTAGGGCATCATCCGGCGACAGGTCGTGGCTGTGGAGTTCCGGCAGGTCATCCAACGCCAGCGCCGGGGTCGAACGCTGCTGGCGGAAATGGTCGGTGACGCTGTGATAGGCGATGCGGAATAACCATGCGCGGAACGATCCTTCCCACTGGTGCTGAAAGCGGGGAAAGGCTTCGATCACCTTCAGCCAGATCTCGCTGACCACATCTTCAGTATCCCAGCGTGACCCGACACGATAGGCGACATAGGCGTACACCTGTGGCGAGTACTGCTGGTACAACTGGCGAAAGGCGGCTTTGCTGCGCTGGGCGGCCTCGACCAGTTGGCGTTCTGACGGCGAGTGGGTCAAGTGCATGTTCCTTGATGCTGTTCCATATCTATAGTTCTAAGCGGGGAAATTGGCAAAATACTGCAAAGGCGGATCGGGCGAGGGAGAATCAAACAAAACAGGGTTTCAACAGCCTGCGCGCATTGAAACCCTGATGAGATCAGAACCGTGATGCCGTGATTACCCGCCGCCCAGTTCCACCACATCGAGCGCGAAGGGCAGGCGCGGCTGTACCGCCGGGACGACCAGCGAGAACGAGTCGAAGTTGGTGACGATCAGGCCGTTGGGCGCGCTGTAGTCCACATCGCTCGCGCCCCGGAACAGCCCGGCGACATACACCAGTTCCTCACCCGCCAGCCGCGCGATGCCGTTCTGCCCGGTCGCCGCGATGTAGATCGTGCCATCGGGTGTCAGCGTCACGCCGTCGAATCCAGGCGGATTAACGCGCGCGCCGTGCTGGTAGAGCGTCTCAGTCGCGCCATCGGCTACTGCCACGCGGTAGACGATGTTGTTCAGCCCGTCCGTCACGATCAGCGCGTCGGCAGCGGCGTCGTAGGCCAGCCCGGTCGGCTCGTAGCTCTCGATGCTTTGCTGCTGTGGCGGCGTCCACCAGACCGTGCCCGTGCCATCCGAGGCGAAGCGCCAGATTTCATCACGTCCCCGGTCGCTGACGTACAGGTTGCCCGCCGCGTCCAGCGTCAGATCGTCCGGCGCGACGAAACCGCGTTCATCATTGATCGTCGCGAAGGTCGAGATCGTGCCGTCGCCGCTGAGGCGCTGCACCAGCCCGCCGCCTGTGCGCGGATCGGCATCCCGTTGATCGACGATATACAGCGTGCCGTCCGGCGCGAAGGTCAGCCCGGCGGCGCTGCCAATTGCATCGCGCGAGCCGGGGATTTCCGTCACCTGACCATCAGCGCCGACCAGCCACAGCGCGCCCGTGACATAGCTCCCTGTGACGATGCGCCCATCCGGCGCGACGGCCACCGCCGCCGGGAAGGAGTCGTTATCGGGCAGGGCGGCCAACTCGCGCACCGTGACGCCATCCAGCAGCGGCACGGCGCTGCGGCGTCCCTCGCCCTGAATCGAGCTGACGATCAGCAGCAGCGTCAGGCCGACGATCAGCGCCAGCCCGCCGACCATCAGCAGGAAGAAGATGACGATGCGCTGTCCGCGCCCTAATTGTTGAATGCCTCGTAACATGTTATATCCCTACCCAACCACGCAGGGCGCTTAATGCCAGTAAACCGATGCCCCAGGCCGCATATCCCGCCGCCAGCATTGGCAGCAAGCGCCAACCCGACCGTGCCGCCAGCCAGACGACCAGCAGGAACAAGATCGTCGGCCAGATGTTGATGAACAATGTGCGGGTGAATTGATCCATCTGCTCACGCGTGCTGCCATCGGAGACAATCCACAGCGCCAGCGGGATGTTGATCGGCATCGTAGCGACAACTGCCGCCAGCGTCCGCGAATACTCGCGCAGGATGGCAACCACGATGATGATACTGATGGAGACCAGCACGGGCAGCACCCGTCCCCAGACGATTTCCATGAGTGTAGTCCTTGTTGGTGAGTGGTGAGTTAGAATGCAATCTGTTTGAGTGAGAGAAGCGGTTTAACTGACAGACTATTCTACTGAAGATCAGCGCTTACACCTATGATGGCTGGGAGATGACCTCCATTAGATTCGCGGTCAACACTGCCGATCACGGTTTTGGACAGAGGCAGGACTCCGCCAAGCGCCTCCAGAACCAGCGGCCTGAGCAGTGAGTTGGACAGCAATCCTCACCATACAAACCCTCTCCGCTTCAAGCTCTCTTGACAAGCCTCACGCTCGTTGTTAGCATCTATATAGTGGTATAGACCAAGATGTGCCAGTCAGGTATATGCTGAATCCAGAATCGGCCACTCCGCTCTATCTCCAGCTTAAGTCACACTTGCAGACGCAAATCGAAGAGGGCGTCTATGGCAAGGATGGACGCCTGCCTTCGGAACGTGAACTCGCGCAGCAGTACAACATCAGCCGCATGACCGCGCGCCAGGCCATCCAGGCGCTCATGCAAGATGGGTTCATCGATACCCGCGTGGGCAAAGGCACCTATGTCCGTGAACAACGCATCGACCAGGATCTGCGCCACCTCACCAGCTTCACCGAGGACATGCAGCGGCGTGGACGAACCGCCGACAGCCGGGTCATCCGCGTTGAGAAGATACGGGCTGATGCCGACATCGCCGCGCACCTGAAGGTTTTGACGGACACCCAGGTTGGGATGCTCAGCCGTTTGCGCCTTGCCGATGGCGAACCGCTGGCATGGGAGATTTGCCACCTCAACCTGCGCCTGTGCCCGGACATCCTGGATCGCTATGACTTCAGCAGCGAATCACTATACCGCGTGCTGCGTGAAGTCTATGGGCAGCGTCTGGTTAGCGCTCAGCAGGTGATCACCGCCCGGATGCCCAGCCGCGAAGAGCGCGACCTGCTGCACATCACAGAAGGCATTCCCGTGCTGGCGCTGCACCGCGTGACTCACAACGACGCACTCCAGCCCGTCGAGTATGTCCAGTCGGTTTATCGCGGCGACCGCTATCAGCTCCAGACCACACTTAACCTGTACGCGCCGACCGAGAGAGGAAGTGAAACATGACCCTCACCGGCACACGCGCCTACCTCGATGCTGTTCAAGCGCGCCTGGACAGCCTGGTTCGTACCCAGGCGGATGCCCTTCAGCGCGCGGTCGAGGCAGTTTATGCCGCCCTCGACCAGGACGGCATGATCTATCTATTCGGCACCGGACACTCGCACATGCTGGCTGAAGAAGGGCACTACCGGGCAGGTGGTCTGGCCGCCGTTTGCCCCATCCTGCTCTCCAGTCTGATGCTGCACGAAGGCGCGATCCTGAGCACGCAGCTTGAACGCACCAACGGACTTGCCGAAAACATCCTCAACCGCTACGCGCCTACAGCGGGTTCGGTGCTGTTTATCTTCTCCAACAGCGGCGTCAACGCGCTGCCCGTCGAGATGGCAGTCGTCGCCAAGGCGCGCGGGCTGAAGGTGATCGGCGTTGTCGCGCTCGAATATGCAGCGGCGGCGGCAGCAGGCCCCAGCGGGCAAAAGCTGGCGGACATCGCCGATATCGTCATCGACAACCAGGGTGTTCCCGGTGATGCGCTCATCCCGGTGCGCGAGGGCGGCGAGTCGATGGGTCCCCTGTCTACCATCGCGGGGGCATTCATCCTCAATTCGATTCTGATGGAAGCCTGTATGCGCCTGGTGCGCGAAGGCAAGCAAGCGCCGATTTACATCAGCGCCAATATGCCGAACGCAAAAGCGCACAACGCAGCGTTGGTCGCGCGTTACCGGACGCGCAACCCACACTTGTAATGGAGATTTCCGAGCTGGGTTCGTGCTCGGTCATTTCAGCGGTGAAGTTATGTTTTGTTCTGGAGGACAACAATGTTCAGGCGAAATACGCTCATGATTCTCGTGCTGGCTTTCACACTGATCATCGGTGTGCTGCCCGCAACCGCCCAGGACCCGGTCGAAGTCACGCTGTGGCACATGGAACAACCGCCGCATCGTGTCGAGCGGATTCAAATGTTGATGGATGAGTTCAACGCCGCCAACCCGGATGTCGTCGTTTCACAGGAACCCCAGAACTGGGGCGAAATCTACACCAAGGCACCCGCCGCCGTTGCCGCAGGTAACGCGCCGGAGATGCTGTTCGCCATCCCCGATTTCACGCCTATCCTGAAAGACCTGGGTAAGCTTCAGAACGTCGCGGATTTTGTCGGCACCCTCAACGAAGCGCACAGCTTCTACCCCGCTGCCGTCGCGCCTTACAGCTATGACGAAGGCGTTTGGGCTGTCCCGCTCTACAACATGGTTCACTCGCTCTGGTTCCGCAACAGTGTCTTTGAAGCCGCCGGGATCACCCCGCCGACGACCTGGGACGAGTGGCTGGCCGCAGCCGAAGCGCTGACGACCGATGGGCAGTATGGCATCGGCGTTCCCGCCAATCGCCAGCTTTACACCGACCAGACGATCTATAACCTGATGATCAACTCGGGAGCGGACGAGATCTACAACAGCGATGGCACGCTGCGTTTCGCGAACGATGCCACCGTCTCCGCCTATGATTTCTACAGCCAGCTCTATCAGTTCTCGCCGCCAGACAGCCCGAACTGGACATGGGGTGAAGCTGAAGCCTGCTTTGCCAACCGCACCTGCGCCATGATCATGCAGTTCACGGTCATCACCACCTACGATACGCAGGCAGAAGGTGACGCGGAAGACCTGGGCGTCGTTGCCATCCCGGCAGCGGAAGGTGCAGAGAACCCCGGCGCGATCTCCTACGTCAACGGCGTCATGTTCCTGACCGATGACCCGGCGAAGCTGGAAGCATCGCAGCGTTTCATCGCCTGGCTGATGGAGCCGGAAAACTATGGGCGTTTCCTCAACATGGAACCCGGCCTCTTCCTGCCTGTGACGGAAGATGGCGCGGCAGCTGAGAGCTTCTGGAATGATCCGCTCGTCGTCAAGTATCGCAGCCAGGTCGAGACCATGGTGGCGAACTCCGCCAGCGGTCGCCTGTTCGGTTTCACCAACGGCAACACCTTCCCCAGCATCTCCGCGATCTCCGCGCAGAACCTGCTGGCGCAGACCCTTCAGCTCATCGTCATTGACGGTCAGGCAGCAGGGGATGCAGTCGCCGAAGGACAGTCGTTGATGGAAGAAGCCATCAGCGGGTAATTACCCTTGACCGAAGACCCATCTCCCGGATGCGCTGACATCCTGCGGGAGATGGGTTTTGCGTGAGTGCGTTTCAGCAAAAGAAGGCATCGGCATGAGCGCAGCCACCCAACCTAAACGCCGCCACTCCATCGGTGCTCCGCGCTGGCTGGGCTATGCCTTCGTGCTGCCGCTGATGCTCTGGCTGGCGGCGACGATCCTGGTACCGCTGGCGCAGTCTGTCCTGCTCTCGTTTCAGAATGTGCGCATCATCGGCACGCCCGGCGAATTCGTCGGCTTCGCCAATTACACCCGCTTGTTCGAGTCCGAGCGTTTCTGGGAAGCGTTCGGGCGCAGTCTGATCTGGGTGCTCGGTAATGCCGTCCTGCAAACTATCCTGGCGTTCGCCACCGCGCTCATCCTGAAGCAGCGCTTCCCCGGACAAAAAGTGGCGCGTATCTGGATCATCCTGTCGTGGATTGTGCCGACGGTCGTCGTGGTCGTCATCTGGCGCTGGCTGCTGAGCGCTTCCGGCGGCATTGTCAATTATGCGCTCGTCGCGCTGGGCATTACGGCGGAACCAATCGGTTTCTTCAGCAGCGGTGACAGCGCCTTCGCCTCGGTCATCGCCATCAATTCGTGGCGCTGGTTCCCCTTTCAGGCGGTCATCCTGCTGGCTGCGCTTCAGCGCATCCCCGCCGAACTGTACGAGGCGGCATCGGTCGATGGGGCATCGACAACGCAGAAGTTTTTGAACATCACGCTGCCGGGGCTGCAATCGGTCTTGTTCGTCATGGGGCTGATCGGGACGCTGATGTCTTTCAACGTCTTCGATGTCATCTGGCTGCTGACAGCGGGCGGGCCATCGGCGGCGACCACCACGCTGCCCGTGCTGATTTACGATACGGGCTTCCGCCAGTTCCGCCTTAGCCAGGCAGCGGCGATCTCGGTCGTAACGGGCGTCTTCCTGCTCGTGTTCGCGCTCGTCTTCATGCGCTTCGCCGCGCCACCTTCGGACGATGGCGAGGAGGAGCGGATATGAGCCTCGTCATGCGCCGCACGCTGCTCGGCGTGGCGATTGCGCTCCTGATGTTCCTGGTGATCGCGCCCTTCTACTGGATCTTCACGTCGTCAATCAAGCTGCCGCCGGAGATCATCGCCAGCACGCCGACGCTTTTCCCGCGATCCTTTACGACACAGCACTATGACAATCTGCTTGGCGGTTCGCCCTTCCTCTCCTACATGGGCAACAGCCTGCTCGTCGCGCTGGGCACGATGATCATCACCGTCATCCTTTCGACTCTGGCGGCATATGGCCTGTACCGCCTGCGTTTTCCGGGGCGGCGTCTGCTCTTCCGCGTCATCCTGATCACTTACGCCTTCCCAGGTGTACTGCTGCTCATCCCGCTCTACGGCTTGTTGAGCGATATCAAACTGATCGATACGCTGTGGGCGCTGATCGTGGTCGATATCACGCTGGCCGCGCCCTTTGCCACCTGGATGCTGCAAGCGTTCTTCCGCACCATCCCGATGGAACTGGAAGAGGCGGCGGCGCTTGACGGCGCGACCCGCCTGGGGGTGATCGTTCGCATCCTGCTGCCGCTGGCCGCGCCGGGCGTAGCCAGCATCGCAATTTTCGCCTTCATCACCTCGTGGACAGAGTACATGTTCGCGTCGGTGCTGATCATCAGCGACGCCAATCGCACGCTGCCGGTCGGCTTGGCGGGCATCATCGGCCAGTACCAGATCGACTGGGGGCTGCTGATGGCGGGCGCGACGATGACGACGCTGCCCGTGCTGCTGCTGTTCGCTCTGGTCGGGCGCAGCTTCGTCGAGGGGCTGACGGCGGGGGCAGTCAAGTGAATGCTATGGTCGGTTTACCCGGATAGGTGAATACATGGCATCTGAATTCCTGCTCGGCATTGACGCAGGCACGTCGCTCATCAAAGCCGCCGTCTTCACGTTGGTAGGCGAGGAGGTTGGCTCCGCAGAGCGGGAGACTCCGGTTATCAGCCCGTATATCGGTTGGGCAGAGAGCGATATGGGGGCAGTCTGGCAGGCCGCCCGCGCGGTCATCCCGGAGGCGCTGGCGAATGCGGGCGTGAGCGGCGATGCGGTCGCGGCTCTCGGCGTGACCGGGCAGATGGTTGGCGCGTGGCTGATTGATGGCGATGGGCAGCCTGTGCGCCGCGCTATTCTGTGGTGCGATGGCCGCGCCCAAGGGCTGATCGACCGTCTGAGCGCCGAACAGCCCGGCTTCCTCTCGACCATCTTCGATTCGTCCGGCAGTGCCATGCAGCAGGGCTGTACGCTGCCCGTCCTGCGCTGGCTGCTGGAACATGAGCCAGAGACGCTCGCCCGCGCGCGCCATGTTCTGTGCTGCAAGGATTGGCTCGTCTATAACCTGACGGGCACGATTCAGCTCGACCCGGCGGAAGTCTCGGTCATGCCCGGCAGCACCCGTGACCGCGACCTGAGCGAAGCGATGATCGACCTGTTTGGACTACGTGGGCTGCGCTCGTTGTTCCCGGACACGCGGCCTGCCGAAAACATCGCTGGCGGACTGCTGCCCGGCGTTGCCCAGGCGCTCGGCATGCGCGCGGGGATACCCGTCGCCGTCGGCACGGGTGATGTATTGGCGACTGTCATCGGGGCGGGGGTGGTGACGCCGGGGACAGCGGTCTCGCTGCTCGGCACCAATTACCTCAACTGCCTCGTCACCGCCGAGCCGATCTTCGAACCGCGCGATGTGGGCGTGATGTTCTGCCCACCTGCGGGCGGATGGCTGCGCGCGATGCTCAATGTCTCCGGCACAACCAGCCTCGATTGGCTGATCGAGCAGTTCTTCGCGGCAGAATGGGCGGAGGCCGGGTCGAATGCGGCGCTGTTTGCGAAGCTGGAACAGATGGCGAAGGCCAGCGGCCTGGGCGCACGAGGTGTGCTCTATCTGCCGTACCTGAGCGCACAGGGCATCACCGCGCCCGTCTATGAGCCGAACGCGCGCGCCGAGTTTTACGGCTTATCGCTCGAACACACGCGGGCGGATATGCTGCGGGCCGTCTATGAGGGGCTGGCGCTGTCCATCCGCGATGGCTACGCCTGCATCCCGGCGCAGATCAACGAGATCAGGCTGACGGGCGGCACTGCGCGCAGCGATTTCTTCTGCCAACTTGTGGCGGACGCAACGGGCAAGCGTGTGACACGCCCACAGGCGAGCCAGTTCGGCGCGCGTGGAGCGGCGCTGCTCGCGGCAGTTGGCATCGGCGTTTATGCCAGCATCAGCGATGCGGTCGAAAGGACGCCGCTGCCCGCGCAGACCTTCGCGCCGAATCCCGCGAATGCCGCGCAGTATGATGTGGTGTACGCCAGGTACGTCAAGCTGCGCACCGCGCTGATGAACGTCTGGCGGGCGTGAGCGCTATCGTGGTTGCGGGGCAGGCGCGCGGCAGTTAGTCTGGTCTACCTCGATCTGGACTTCATGGACTTTGGGCATACAGTGTCGGCTTCTGGGTCGCTTCAAAGCCGACGTTCATGCACTGCTCAATCGTGAGCTTGCTGCCTTCAAAGTGACAGGTAAATGTCCAGGCGAAGGGCGTTTCTATCCACCACAATTTCGCAGTGTAGGTGTGTTCATCCGTCCATGCGCCGCTGGCAGCGATTTGCCATGCGCCCGATTTTTCCGCTACGAGACCATTGACTGCGACATCGCGCGGGTGGAAAGCTGCTTCACTGTACTGCCAGGCTCCATGACCAAAACTCAAGGCTATCTGATCGTCGGCTTTGTAAAGCGTGAGGGTGGTCTGTTCGGCGTGGCTGTCGAACTGCACCGCCGTGATGCCGTCCATCCCCTCCGTCACCGTATAGCGCCTGCCAAATACCTGTTGGGCTAGTGTCGTTGTCTTTGTCCCCGCAATGGTAGGCAGCGCTAGTTGGGCTGTTTGGGCGGCAAGGGCGCTCTGAGCGGCGGGGTCTTCTGGCAGCGGGGCGGGCTGCATGGCAGGCAGCAGATGCTCCCAGACAGCGTTCAGCGGGAGTTGCATATCGCCCAGGCCAGCGTTTACGGCCAATACCGCGTCATACTCTGGCATGACGACGCAGTACTGCCCAAATGCACCGTCCCCGCGATACATATTGTGACGGCAGCGCCAGAATTGATAACAGTAGCCCTGTTCCCAATCACTGTCAGGGTTGCTCCCGTTCG
>JAEUQX010000548.1 GCA_016788625.1 Anaerolineae bacterium | reverse complement strand
TGAACACGAGTTGGAAGGCTTACGCGCCGAACTAAACCACATCCAAGCTAATGAACATAAAAGCCGTTCGCTGGTCGAAGCCCGTCCGGTGCTGGAAATCATCATCCAACGCTGGGACGAGGTGCCGCGTCAGGAAAAGCGCGACCTGTTTGAGCAGTTCGCCCGGTATATCAACATCAGCAAGGTGACACGTCACACGAAGCATATCACCGTCCACTGGCGGGATGGCAGCACCTCCGAGCGCAGCACGACCCACAAAAGCACGGGTTATTTCTGGGACGATGACGATCTGGCGAAGCTGCGCGACATGATTGACAACAACATTGACCAGTGGGAAATCCTGCGTGCCTTCCCCGACTACACCTGGCGTTCGTTGCAAGAGCGCTACGCCTACAAATTCGGGAATGGGCGCTATCCAGAGAACTATGCGGGAGAGAAACCTTATAATCGCAACGCCCGCTGGTGTGACACCGCAGAATATCACGTGGAGCAGTTGGCTTTTAGCACAGATGTGCCACAAGTCGCCTTGAATTCGCTCTCAACTGATCCACCGCGACCAGCTTTTTGCGTCGGGTACGGAAGGTTTTCGCAGCTTCAATGAGGAAGTCCAGCAGCGACGGGTGCCGCATCAGTCGGTAGACTTCATCCACCGCGATGATGCGCGGCTGTTCGTCGATCAGGCTGTCGCGGCGAATGGCGCTCAAGACCTGCGTGTACGCCAGCGCCTGCAAGATGGGATCGCTCTCCAGTTCGTGGAAGCTGAACACGCGCGGTTCAATCCGTTCTCTGCCGCCGCGTGACAAATCCACATTGGTCGCGCCGTTGAGGAATTCCGCCCAGGGTCCCGATCCGGTGCAGAGACCCGCGATTTCATCCGCCAGATTCTTGGCAATGTGCCGGGTGGCATCTTTGTCGCCCAGCCCGGACAGCACGTCGCAGACCACATCGCAGGTCGGTGCGAGTTCAGGAGAAACGCGGTTTAAGTCAGGGAAGCCGCGATACAGGATTTCCAGCGCCTCGCCGAGCAGCCCACGTTCGAGGTTCTCGCGCTGCGCGCCAGACAATACCCGTCCGAGTACGGTCTCGTAGATGCGGGTGACGTGCGAGACCTGCTCGATGAGCGTGGGAAACATGACATCCTGCGGATTGAGTTTGGTCGCCTTGGCGCTCATCACATACCAGGGCAGCCCGAAGGCATCCGCGATGTGTTTGCCATGCCCCATCGGTTCGAGCAGGTCAAACGGGATGCCGTTCTCGGCGTACTCGCGGGTCAGGTAGCAGTTCAGCCCGAAGGTCTTGCCGAAGCCGCTGACTCCTACCCAGATTTCATGGGTGGCACGCTTGTCACGCCAGGAATTGTGGAAGACGGGATAGGCTGCCCCGACCGCTTCACCGCGTAGGATGCCATCCGTCGCGGAGAGCTTGCGGTAGCCCAGCGGCGAGAGCATCACGGCCAGTTCGCGCGAGGTGACGGGCCAGGGGGTTGCTGGCAGGGAGATGTCCTTCGTCCGTTTGGCGGTGAAGAAGCCGACGGAACGCGCCAGCAGTTCGCCCACCTCCTGGCGCAGCGAGAACCACGCCCGCGTTTCATTGACAACCGTTTGCACGCGTTCCTTGAGCGTGTTCAGGTCATCGGCAGCAATGGCAATCGTGAGCTGTACCATGTGCAGGGCGTCGCCGTTGTTAATCTCCTGCAAGGCGCGGCGGCAGTCGGCAATACGCTGGACTGAGCGGCTGTCCTCGCTCGTCATGCCGGCCAGATGCACCTGGTAGGCCTGGATGATGCCTTCCAGGGCGTCAATCGCCGCGTTGCGGTCGTAGGTTCTGGAGATGTCCAGCGCCAGCGCCAGCGGGAAGTTGAGCTGCAGCAGCGGCGGCAGCGGGCGGAAGAAGTTCCAGGTCGCCGGGGCGAATTCGTAGCTGGTCAGGAGCGACCAGTAGGGACGGCCACCGGGACGAGCGAGCGGTGCCAGATGCCAGAAGGGCGTCTCGCGCAGTTCGTAGCGTCCCTCAAACAAGGCCGGCCACGCGCCTTCCGCCACCTGTGTCTCGAAGGCGGAGGCCAGCCCGCCGGCCAGCGAGCGCGGGTTCTGCTCGCTCCACAGCGCCATGCCGCACAGCGCACGCTGGTACTCGGCGCTGTCGTTCAGGCTCTCGAAGTGACGGCGGTATTCCATCAGCAGAGCGCGCCGCTGCGGGTCGCCTACGTCCTGCGCCTTGCGGCTGAGGCTGCTGATCTTGTCATTCAGCGTAGCAGGCATCTGCCAGCAGACGAAGCGCGCGGGTTCGCGCAGCGTGCGCAGCCAGGTCGAGAAGCACGCCTGGAGCGACTGCACACCTTCTTCGGTGGCGTGCAGCATGATGTCGAAGGGTTCAATCAGGAAGGTGCGCACGCTGCTCATGGGTGCAGGGCCTCCGTCATCGGCGCGTCCACGAACACCAGCCCGTCGTCGTGATCCGCTTCTGCCGCGCGGGCGAAGGTGACCCACTCGCGCATGTCGATGTCGTAGTCCGGCTGGGCAGGCGCGAAGACCAGCGCCGCGTCCAACCGGACCAGTTGGATGGGCAGCTCCAGCAGCTGCGCCAGACTGCCAAATAAACCCTGTGCATCGCGCGCCGCGGCCAGCAGCAGCGAGCCGCGCAGGCGGTACAGCAGACGCTGCCACAGCGGCAGTCCGCCGCGCGTCCCGGTCAGCACCAGCGCGACGACGGCCAGCGCCACGCCCGCCGGGATCGACCAGGTGGGCACGATCATATTGCAGACGGTGTAGGTCAGGCCGCCGCCGACACCGCCCAGCAGCAGGCGCTTGAAGGGAATGCCGAAGAAGCCCTTCTCATCCCGCAGCAGTACATGCGATTTGAAATCTGCGGCCATGTGTTTCCTTTCGTGAGAGTAGGCGCGAGGCG
>JAEUQX010000664.1 GCA_016788625.1 Anaerolineae bacterium | reverse complement strand
GCCAACGTGCATCGCGGCATCCACAAGCTGAGCGAAGCCGCCACCGCCGCCTACGAAGAAGCACGCATCAAAGTTCGCAAGTTCATCAACGCAGGCAGCAAGCGCGAAGTCATCTTCACGCGCGGCACGACCGAGAGCATCAACCTCGTCGCGCAGACCTGGGGACGGCAGAATCTAAAGGCCGGAGATGTGGTCATCTCGACGGTCATGGAACATCACTCCAATATTGTCCCCTGGCAAATCCTGGCCGCAGAAAAAGGTTTCACGCTGCGCTTCGTACCCGTGCTGCCAGATGGCACGCTTGATCGCGACGCACTGACGACGCTGCTGCGCGCTGAACCCGTCAAACTCGTCACGCTGATGCACGTCTCGAATGTGCTGGGAACAATCAACCCCGTCAGCGACATTGTGCGAGAAGCGCATCAGGCGGGTGCGTTGGTACTCGTGGACGGGGCGCAGAGTGTGCCACACATGCCGATTGACGTGCAGGCGCTGGATGCCGATTTCTTCGCCTTCAGCGGCCATAAGATGCTCGGCCCAACCGGTGTCGGCGTGCTGTACGGCAAACGCGCGCTGCTGGAAGCAATGCCCCCCTGGATGGGCGGGGGCGATATGATCTCCAGCGTGCGACTGGAAGGCAGCACCTGGAACGACCTGCCCTACAAGTTCGAGGCGGGCACACCGGCGATTGCCGAAGTTATCGGCCTGGGGCACGCGGTAGATTACCTGGGCAGTCTGGGCATGGAGAACATCCACGCCCAAGAACAGCGCATGACCGAATATGCGCTGGAACGGCTGGCAGAAGTGCCCGGTTTGACGATCTACGGCCCGTCTGCCGAACAAAAGGGCGCAGTTGCGGCATTCCAGATGCAGGGCATTCACGCCCACGATGTCGCTCAGCTTCTGGATGCGGAGGGCGTGGCCGTGCGAGCAGGACATCACTGCGCCATGCCGCTGCATGAACACTTCAAGGTAAATGCAACGGCGCGGGCAAGTTTCTATCTCTACAACACCTTCACGGAGGTTGACGCCCTCATTGAGGCATTGTATAAAGCGAAGAAGGCCTTCAGCGTCTAGACTGGACTTTGAACAATGGACTTGTACCGCGAAATCATTCTCGACCACGCCCGTAACCCACGCAATCCTGGCATCCTCAACCCGGCGGATGTGGACCACGAGGAACACAACCCGCTGTGTGGTGACCGCCTGCGACTGACGATGCGGCTGGACGAAAACCAACACATCACAGACATAGCCTGGGATGGCGAAGGCTGCGCGATCAGTCAGGCTGTTGCTTCAATGCTCAGCGAGGAGATGATCGGCAAGACGCTGGATGAAGTACGTCAGACCACCAAGGAAGATATCTTCGAACTGGTCGGCATCCCGCTGACGATTAACCGCGTCAAGTGTGCGCTGCTGGCGCTCAAGACCATCATCATCGGCACACAAGGCCTGGCGGAATGGCAGGCGATTGAAGACAAGGAAGACTAACGTGGCAAAAATGACGGAATTTGTCAGCATCGCGACCACCGACGAAATCCCACCTGGCGAACGACTGGTTGTTGAGTATGGCAGAAAATGGGTCGCCATCTTCAACGTCAACGGCAGCTTCTACGCCATCGAAGACCGCTGCCCACACGACGATGGCCCGCTCGCGGACGGCATACTGAACGACTGCACCATCGAATGCCCACGTCACGGCGCAAGCTTCGACATCACCAGCGGCAAAGTGCTGAGCGCCCCTGCCCTGGTGGATGTACCGACTTTTCAAGTCCGTATTGAGAATGGCTCTATTCAGATCGCACCCCGGTGAATTATGCCTTTGAATGACATCTATCGCGATCAGACACTCGTCCTCGGCCATCGCGGTGCCAGTGCCTATGCACCGATGAATACCCTACCTGCGTTTGAGCTGGCTGTTGCGCAGGGCGCAGACGGCATCGAACTCGATGTGCATCTTTCTAAAGATGGTCATCTGATCGTGCTGCACGACTTCACGGTTGACCACACCACTGATGGCACAGGCCGCGCGAAGGACATGACGCTGGCGCAGCTCAAGGAACTGGATGCGGGCGTGAAGTTCGATGCACGTTTTGCCCGGACACGCATCCCAACATTGGACGAAGTGTTCGAAGCCGTCGGCGCGCATCTGCGCTTGATCAACGTCGAGATCAAATCTGAAGACCTCGATCAAACCGATGGCGTTGAACAGGCGGTGGCAGACTGCATTGCTCGGCACGATCTGGAACGCAGCGTGCTGGTCTCGTCGTTCAATCCCTATGCTCTACGCCGCTTCCGTGCCATCATGCCCGCCGTAGCAATCGGCTGCCTGTATATGCCCGACGAAGTGATGTCGCTGAGCCTGATGGGCGAGACACCCTTCGAAGCACTGCATCCCTATCACGCGATGATCGATGCCGCCTACATGACCAATGCACGCCAGACGGGTCGCCGGGTCAACACATGGACGGTCAATGACCCGGTGCGTGCCGCTGAATTGCAGAAACTGGGAGTGGACGCGATCATCACGGATAACCCGGACAGCATCCTCAAGGTCGTTCGTGCGTAGCGCAGCAGGATTATGGTGGCGGCTGGTACGCTTCGGTTTTCGGCTGCTCTACAACGAACTGGCATTCACCTATGACTGGGTTAGCAGTGTCGTCTCGTTGGGCGATTGGCGTTGTTGGGTACGGGCGTCGCTGCGGCATCTCGATGTGTCGCACACGAGTATCGTGCTGGAACTGGCACACGGCACGGGCAATCTCCAGCTAGACCTGGCACAGGCGGGTTACACTGCCATCGGCTACGACCTCTCACCTTACATGGGGCGCATCGCCAGCCGCAAACTGCTCCGCAGCGGGCTGACGCCCAAACTTGTGCGGGGACGGGCGCAGGCGCTGCCATTCAGGGATGAGGCGTTTGGCGCAGTGATCAGCACCTTCCCCACAGACTTCATCATCGCGCCGGAGACTCTGCGCGAAGTGTATCGCGTCCTGCAACCCGGTGGCACGTTCATTATTGTGCCCAACGGCCTGCTGACGGGCAGTGGCGTGCTGGCCGCCTTCATCGAGTGGCTGTACCGCATCACGGGTCAGCGCGAATCGGGCGAACCGGGGAACCTCGCCCCATTCTTCGCCGCGTATGGCTTTGAAGCCAGCATGTTCTGGGAAGCGTGCAGGAACAGCAAAGCACAGGTCATTGTAGCCCGCAAAAAGGTCTAGATTTCAGCCAACGCCTCTGTTATACTGTCAGAGTTGATATATGGTGGCTATAGCTCAGCTGGTTAGAGCGTCTGGTTGTGGCCCAGAAGGCCGTGGGTTCAAATCCCACTAGCCACCCAACATAAAACACCCCGGCTGGGGTGTTTTGTTATTAACTTCCATTCGTGGCGCAGTGACAAAGAACTATGTCTCGTCCGAAAAGGTATGTACGGGAAGACCGAGAGTCACCTGTGTGCCTTTTCCTGCGACGACCCTCATTTCAAACGTCCCACCATGAATTTCGATGATACGCCGCGCGGCCTCCAATCCGGTGCCCAACCCAGGTAGCTGCGACGCTTCATCAATCGCACGTTTAGGGTCGGACAGTTCATTCGGCTCCGCGCCATTACCCTGCTCAAGGATCGTCAGCCAGATGATGCCATCTGTATGCCACTGAGAAACAACGATCGAACCGTCCTCCGCCGCGTCATTCAGCGCATGTGTCAGCAATTCGGCCAGTGCATGGACGAGCAGCGCGCTGCTGCCCCAAATGCTGGATCGTCCATCCCGCTGATCATATGCAATATATCCATTCTGATTGCGATAGGCATATCGACGAGCCAGGTCAATCGCGCTCGGCACAATCTGCCACAGATAAATTGATGTGCCAATCGTGCCCAGAGAATCTGCGGTCAGCACTCCGCTGTTCATCTGCGTGAGGTAAACGACCTGGTTCACCAGATGCTGCATACGGTCGGTACTGGCGCGCATGGTTTGCAGCAAGTCCGCCAGCTCGCGCTCGTCAAGCTGCCCCAATTGACGCTCGATTAACTGTTGAACAAACACCATTGAGGTGAGCGGCGTCTTGAGATTATCACTCACCAGACGGGCAATCTTGCCCTTCAGTTCTTCGACCTCCTGCCGGACTCCTGCAGCAATATCGCGATGTCGCGACAGGCGTGCGTTGATCGCCGAGAGCAGATCCCCTCGTGTAAAGGGTTTGGTCACGTAGTCATCCGCGCCAAGCTCCATCCCATGGCGAACGAAGGACTTGTCGGACCGCGCAGTGAGGAAGATAAAAGGGATTGACTTCGTATGTATTTGTTTTTGAAGTTCCAGTAGCAGACCGTACCCGTCAAGCTCCGGCATGGTAATGTCGCTCACCACCAGGTCGGGTTGATGAACGGATGCTATCTGCAATCCCTCGCGCCCGTCGCAGGCGCTGATTACATCATAGCCCTCAAATGAGAGCCAGGTGACTACCTCTTCACGAATCACCTGTTCATCTTCAACCACGAGTATCTTCATTTTGTCCTATCCCTCTTTATCATTCTGGCGCGGCAACTGCACAAGGAAACATGTGCCCTGTCCAAGTACGCTCGAGACCTCAATGTGCCCCTGATGCTGTCGAACACACTCGCTCACGATGCTCAGTCCTAATCCCGTGCCTTTCACGTTTGTCACATTGCTGGCGCGATAAAAAGGCTCGAATAAATGCGGCACTTCCGCGTCGGGAATCCCCCTACCCTTATCCTGCACGCGCAGTTGTAACTGATCATGACCTGCTGTGAGCTTGACGGACACCTCAGTTTCAGCAGGCGAATACTTGAGAGCGTTCGAAACCAGATTAGCGACAATCTGGCGAATCAGCTTGGGATCAACAACCTCGAAGCTTTCAACATCACTGGAATAGGTGATCTCATGAGTCTGGCGGTCAATGAGGCGAAATTCGTCGATGATTGTGTTGATTAATCCAGTCAAATCAGTCGGCTGTGGCACATACTTCAGATGCTCACTGTCAATCTCTGCCACCAACAGCATATCGTCCAACATCTGCAACAGGGTGTAGACAGCTCCACTAATCATGTGCAGATGTTTGACCTTGCGCGCAGTGTCCAAACGCTCACCATAATGCTCAAGAATTTCCGCAGACGACAGAATAGCTGCCAGGGGATTGCGGAAGTCGTGGGAGAACATCGCGACAAGGCGCGATTTCAACAATCGTTTTCCACGCTCTTCCTGAAAAGCAGAACCTAACGACTCCAACTGCTGCTGCATCTGCGAGTTCTGCATAGCCCGCTTATCCAGGCGAGAGCGGACTGCATTCAGGACTTCCGAATGGGTGAATGGCTTGGTCATGTAGTCGTCAGCGCCCAAATCCATTCCTCTTCGCACTGAGTCGCGATCTGCGGCTGCCGTTAAGAAGATAAACGGTATGTGGCTGAGGTTAACATCTGCTCGCACCTCGATCAGCACCTCATGACCATCCACCTCTGGCATGGTGATATCACAGAGAATCAGGTCCGGGTTCTCGCGATAGACAGCATCCAGCCCAAGCCGTCCATTCGAAGCTCCAACAACCTCATACCCTTCAAAAAGCAGCCAATCCATCACCTCTTCGCGGATGTTCGCTTCATCCTCAATGACGATGATCTTTGCCATGTTCCTCCTCCAACAGGGGGGTAATGGGGAGCCTTACTGTAATTGTAGTCCCAGTGTTCTCCAAGCTATCGACAACAATCGAGCCCCCATGCATTTCGACCGACTGCCTGGCGATCGTCAGCCCAAGTCCAGTGCCAGCTATCGTGCCGACATTGGAAGCGCGATGGAAGGGTTCGAACAAATAACGCAGGTCATTGGGTGGAATGCCTATTCCGACATCACGCACGGTCAATACAAGTTGATCGGCGCCTCGGCCCAGATCGAAATAAACAGGGCTTTCAGCGCGCGAATACTTGAGCGCATTCGAGATCAGATTGCTGATGATCTGACGCATCAATCGCGCGTCGAAGCTCAACTTCAGCGCCACAGCGTCACTTTGATACACGATGCGCCCGCGATAACCATTCTGGCTGTCGAATTCCTCGACTATGTCCCTGCAGAGCGCATCCAGATCCTCCAAGGAAGGCTTGAACTCCACTCGTCCCGCCTGAATACGTGCCAGTTGAAGCACGTCTTCCATGATTTCCCTCATGTGGGCGACCTGCTGGCGAATCTTGTTCAGACGCGCGTCAATCTGTGATTGATCCATGCGATCCCGATAGATTCCGAGTGTCTCGGTCGTCGCCAGGATAGCTGCAAGAGGGGTGCGGAACTCATGCGAAGCCATCGACACAAATCGCGACTTGAGTTCACTCAGCTCTTTCTCTTTTTCTAACGCCGAGCGCAGATTCTCTTCAGCCTGTTTCAGGAGAGTAATCTCCCAGTTGACGCCAATCATTCGGAGCGGGACACCATCAGCATTCCAAAACACGACTGCCTTTGCCTTGAGATGATGAATGCTGCCATCGGGCCGTTTGATGCGAAATTCGGTATCAAGTGGTTTCTTACCAGAGATCGCATCCTGGATATCACCCCGTATGCGATCGTGATCATCCTCATGCAGATATCCTGATTCCCAGGAATCCTGAAACGCATGTGGCGCGTCTCCAGGGCGAACACCATACAGCCTGTACATCTGATCGTCCCAGATGAGCGCATCCGAAACAATGTCCCAATCCCAAATGCCAATGCCCCCTGTTTCGGTTGCCAATTGTAAACGCTGAGAAAGCGCCATCAGTTTATCTTCCGCAGCCTTGCGCGCATCGATGTCATGAATGATGGCGATAGCTTCGAGCGGTTGGCCGCTGCCCACATCCCGGACAATCGTGTTGGTCATCTCGACCCAGATGTAGCGGCCATCCTTATGCCGTATCCGTTGAGTCAGTTCGACCAGTGAGGCATTGCTCTCAAGGGCCTGCCGAAATCGAGCCATCGATACGAACACATCGTCGGGATGCAGCATGTCCCAGATCGAGTGATTGACCACTTCTTCGGGATGATATCCCGTCAATGTACGGCAGGAGGGAGTCACAAAAGTCATGAGACCGTCCGGCAGTAACTTGACAATCACATCATTGATATTCTCTGCGATCAGCCTGTAGCGAGCCTCGCTTTCACGGAGCGCATCTGCACTCTTCTTGGTCTGGGTGATGTCAATGATAGAAACCACGAAGAGGTTGGGCCGCCCGGTGAGTCGATCAAGCAAAGGTTGAACGTTGACCAAAGTCCAGGTCAGGTCGCCGTCCGGTTTGTGAATCCCCATCACCACATTGAACTGGGGTTCACCACCATGAACCGTGAACATCGGCAGGTTTTCATCATCAGCAAACGGCGAGCCGTCGAGGCGGATCACATGCCAACCGGGATCAAGTGGCGCGCGCCGCATCATCTGATCACGGGAAAGCCCCAATATCTGCTCAGCCGCGCTGTTGCACACTTGGATGCTTCCGCTGCTGTCATACACCACAACGCCTTCCGAGAGCGCAGTGACGGTTGTCCGATAACGCTCCTCACTCAAACGCAAGGCTTCTTCGCCCGCTTTGATCTGCGTGATATCATGCGATATGCCAACTAACCCAATCACGTCACCCTGCAAGTTGCGCAGCGGCACCCGGGTTGTCAGCAACCATGCGACATTGCCGGATGGAAACACAAACTGTTCATCGGAAGACGTAAAAGGCACACCGCTGGCGTAGACCCATTGTTCGGCCTCATAGGCTTTCGCAGCCTGTACTGCGGGAAGCAGATCTGAGTCCGTCTTGCCGCTGAGCGCCTGTGGAGTTTCATAGCCCAGAGCCCGTGTGTACGCCATATTGTTCAGCAGAATACGCCCTTGGGTATCCTTCACATAGATATGGTCGGGCAAGGCATCGATGAGTGTCCGCAGCAAATTGCGCTCCTCCGCAATCGCTTCCTGTGCCTGTTTGCGTTCAGAGATATCGCGAAGGACTCCAATCAGCTCGACAAGCTCCGCGCTTACAGGATCACGGACGACCGTAAGTGAGGATTCGACCCATACGTCGGTTCCGTTCTTATGCCGAGCACGGTGAGTGACAGAGAAATGATCCTGCCGCGTCAACAACGCGGTTTGCACTGTCTGCCGGGTCAGCATCAAGTCATCAGGATGAATAAACTCGAGTGGGGATTGTCCGATCAGTTCCTGTGGTTCGTACCCAATGAGTCCGGTAATCGATGGAGTGACGAATGTTCGCGTGCCATCCGGTGACAGCTTAACGATGACATCCTTGACATTCTCGGCCAGCAGCCTATAACGCGCTTCGCTCTCACGCAGAAGATCTTCAGCCTGTTTGCGCTTGGTTACATCACGAATGATGCAGACGAGGTTCGAAAATGCCTGCTCCGAACGATTTATCGATGCAACGCTGATTTCAACATCCAGACTAGAGCCATCATCCTTGAGCCATCGAGCCGTGATGTTCTGAACCTGATGGGTGGCCGCTACGGTCTGAAGAGAGTGTTCGATGCTCTCAGCGTCCGAATGGAACAGGTTGCTCAGTTTTGCGCCCAAATAGTCGGCATCCGAGACTTCAAACATACGTTCAAAGGCATTGTTGGCCTGCTGAATACCATGTTCCAGGCTAAGGAGCAGGACACCGTCGGCGCTGTTGTTGAAAATCGCTTCAATACGATTCTTTGTCCGCTCCAATTCAGACGTTCGTTCGAAGACACGTTGCTCAAGAAGCGCATTTGCTTCCTGCAGTGCCTGTTCGATCTGTTTCTGAGCCGTGATGACTTCAGAAAACAACAGAATTCCACCGATTTCACCGCTGTGATCACGCCAGGGGCGGATTTCCCAGCGTACCCAATCCAGCGTACCATCGGCGCGCGGGAACGGATCGGCGTCACTTTGTTCGACAGCACCATTCAGGCAGCGGCGATGGATTTCCTTCCAGACATCAGGAATGTCGGGAAAGACCTCATAGTGCGAGCGCCCAATGATATCCTGATCACCCAGATGATAATCGCTCAACCATCGGTTGCTGACCGCCAGGTAGACCATGTTGCGGTCAAACATAGCGATAGCCGCTGGGGCATACCGAATGAACAGGCGCAGACGCTCCTCACTTTGGCGCAGTGCGCTTTCCGCATTTCGACGTTCAGTGATGTTCGTTGCATGGACTAGCGCGGCATAAGGCTGACCATCCGCGTCTCTCACAGGCCGGGTGCTAACCCGGTACCACAGCGGTGTTTCGGATAACGTCACCTCAACTTCTTTTTCCATGACTGTGCCGCTGACGACAACAGATTTCACATCGTCAATAAGCTGCTGCGCCTCGTTGGCGGGGAGAAGTTCCTGGACGAACGCTCCACCCAGTGACTGCGACACTTGCGAGAACCCTGCTGCGGCAATCGTATTAAGAAACAAAATCCGGCCAGCAGGATCAACCATCATAATGGCGGCATTGGAACTGTCGACCAGGCTGCGATACTTCTCTTCGCTGGCCCGCAGTGCATCCTCAGCCAGTTTTTGTTCGGTAATGTCGCGCCCAACGCCCTGATAACCCGCGACCTCTCCGTGTTCATCGAAGAATGCGCGATCAAGCCATTCCGTCCAACGTAGATGGCCGTCGTGCTGCACACTACGGTGAATGGATACCGCTGTGGGCGCTTCTCTGGTCAATGAGCGCACGTAGGCAACACATTCGTCATGCTCCTCGACCGGAATCCAATCAAGTATGGAGTGCCCTATGAGAGCCTGGGCGTTCAGGCCAACAAGGTCGCAATAGGCGCGATTGCCGAACGTCAATCGCAGATCCCGATCATAGCGACAGATATAGGCACTCTGATCTTCGACGATACTACGATAACGGATCTCGCTGTCTCGCAGCGCCGCTTCCATCGTTTTGCGTTCCGTTATGTCGCGACAAGTAAATAAGGTCGTTCCGCGACCAATCTGGACACGCTTGACATTGACCAGAAGATCATGCTTTTGGCCAAAACGATCCGTAATCTGACGCTCGATATTGGAGACTTCACCAACCCGCTCAAGGACATCCGGTTCAATGAGGCTATCGCCCAATACGCTCGCAATATTATTATGGGCGATTATCTCTTCTCGGCTATAGCCAAAAATCATGTGGATGTTCGGGCAAACATAGGTGAACACCCCCGCCGAATCGGTAATGAACACTGCATCAGAGATGCTGCTCAGAACCATGCGGTGCAGTTCTTCAGACGCCCGCAGTGCAGCTTCAGCTTCGCGCTGCGCCGTGATGTCCTTCGCACTATCGGTCACCTGAATCATCTGATGATGTTCATCCGTGAGAACTGTAGCACGACGGTGCAGCCAGCGCACATTGCCGTCTGGCAGGATAATCCGATGAACGAATTCAGCAAAACCGTCACGCATGGCGGTCTGCATGGCTTCAAGGACGGATCCCAGGTCATCTGGATGCAGAATAGAGAGGAGAAACTGAGGATTATTCAGAAAGCTTTCGACCGGATAACCTAACACTTGCTCAAATGAGGCGCTGGCGAAAATCAGACGACCATCCGGTTGAGACAAGGACAACACGGCTTCCTGCGCTGTCTCCAGAATATTCTCTAGCAACTGCCTTTGGGTCTCGGGCGTGAGGTTGGACGCTACAAGGCTGTGCCGGTCGGCGGGCAATTCATAAGCCGCAACATGAGCGGTCAATTCCTGCCGAATGAGGTCGGCCAGGCGCTGCCGATCCTTTCGCTGAACCACAGCGCGAACACCCATCCGCATCAAATCAACGACTTCATCAACAGAAGCGGTGTCCACTATGACCATAACAGGAATCGCGGGCTGCACTGTACGCGTGAGTTCGATGATACCTGTTGTGCTAAGAGTAGCCGGTGAAACATCGCATATGAGGATGTCATAGCTCCGGCTTATGGCTGCTCCATCCAGTTTAGCCGGAGCCGTGACAAAGTCATACTGTGACTGTACGCTGCTGACCTCGTGGAGTTGGGCAGTGGTTTGCGCAGTGCGCGAAACATCGTCCGTGTAGCAGAGAAGTTGATATGCTTGGCGGCCGAGGTGATTACTATAGGCCATAATCGTCATCTGGGGCTAACTCGAACAAATCGGACAATTCCGCGCACTGATACTTGCTGTTAATGCCTGTTTTCTATTCTAACCCCCGATGAAATCCTGAAAGCATAAGATTGACGATCTCGTATAGTTCATCATCACAAACTCATGACTTATTTCGCAGTTACCCCTTGCATGGCAAATCGACCTGCAATGACGAAGATTAACCGCGCACAAGCTGCTCGCAGCAGTAATCGTCACATCACAGGATGTACTAAACAGGCAGGCTATCCATAGTTGCCGACGTGAACCAGGGAATTCAACCGGGGCGGCGCAAACGCACCCGTCGATAGCGCAGTTGTGCGCGCAGGCCGATGCGATACAGCGCATTACGGGAGGGCGAGGGAGGCGACGATTCGACCACAGCAGCGGTTTCAGCGGTACGCACCGCCTGTACTTCCTGGGTCTGGCTGGGGCGCGGAATACCGAAGAGGTCGAAGACGCTCACTTCAGCAGTGTCCATGCTCGTAATGCGCTTGGCATCATCCTTGTCGGGCGAAGCTGACTGCGCTTCTGCCACACTCTCTTTGGTGGTGGTGAAGGAGAGCGCACGGTCATCTTTCTCTTTCAAGACTTCGGGGGGCACCGCTATCTCGAAGACCTCGCGCACAGCATCGGCTTCGCTCGTCGCCAGAACGGGCGTATTCGCTGCTGGCTCGCGATGCTCCTCAATGATCACTTCTGGCTCAGGCAGAATTATCGCCGGGA
>JAEUQX010000459.1 GCA_016788625.1 Anaerolineae bacterium | reverse complement strand
CAGCTTGCCGGGCAGCGTGCTGCTCTCCAGCAGGCTGGGGCCGCTGCGAACAAGGTCGCGAGCTTTGCGGGCCGCTTCGCGCGCGCGCATACTGGTCATGCACTTCTCGACGATGCGCCGTGCTTCGCGCGAGTTCAACTCAAGGAATTCGCTAAAGGCATCGGAGATGACCTGCGAAACAGCGCCCTGCACTTCCGGATTGATCAGCTTGACTTTCGTCTGGCTCTCGAACGACGGGGAAGGGTGCTTGACGCTGACAATCGCCGTGATGCCTTCCATGGTGTCGCTGCCAGAGAAGTTTGGCTCTTTGTCCTTGAGCAGCCCAGCTTTGCGCGCGTAACGGTTGATCACGCTGGTGATGGCCGAACGCAGCCCGGTGAGGTGCGTGCCGCCGTCGGGTGTGTTGATCGTGTTAGCGAAGGCCAGCTCGGTCACGTTGGCCGAGTCGGTATACTGAAAGGCTACGTCAATACCAATCGTGTAGGGTGCTTTCTCCTCCGGTGTGATCTCGATTTCACGCTCGGCATAGACCGGGTCGTGCAGCACGCGACGATCACGATTGAGGTAACGCACGAACGAGTGCAGGCCGCCCTCAAAATAAAAGGTTGTCTCCATCGGAATGGGCTTGACGCGCTCATCACGCAGCGTAATCGTGACGCGCCGCGTGACGAAGGCCATCTCACGGAAGCGGCGCATCAATGTGTCATATTCGAAGTGATTGCGATCCATCACTGTAAAATCGGGACGGAACATCTGGCGCGTCCCGGTTATTTCATCAGCTTCCATTGGACGGATGCGCTCAACGTCCGTCACCGGGCGGCCTTTGCGATACGTCTGCTCCCACAGATAACCATCGCGGAAAACGTGAGTCCGCATTTCTTCCGAGAGGGCGTTGACCGCCGAGACGCCGACACCATGCAAACCGCCGCTGACCTTATAAGCGCCGCTGCCGAACTTGCCGCCAGCGCCAATTTTTGTCATGACGACTTCGAGCGTGGGGCGTCCCGTCTGCTGGTTGACACCTACAGGAATGCCACCGCCGTTGTCCTGCACCGATACGATATCGTCATCGTGCAGCGTGACGGTGATATGATCGCAGCGCCCCGCCAGCGCTTCGTCAATCGAGTTATCGACAACTTCATAGACTAGGTGGTGCAGCGCCTTGCTATCAACGCCGCCGACATACATGCCGGGGCGCAGGCGCACATGCTCCATCGGGTCCAGATACTGAATATCGGCATCAGTCTGTTGTCTGATTTCAGCCATCTCTTTGTCCGACATGCGTGACCTCTTGACTTCTGATTGCTGGACAAGACGGCGGCCATTTTTCCTCGCAAAATGGCCGCTTATCTTCATTATTATATACCATCTCTGGAAAAAGGGCAATCTTGAAGCGCGGTGATCATCAGCGCCGGGCAGTGTTTCAGGCAGCATTGACGCTGCAAACTGCTAAGTCTATACTTACTTTGGTTCAACAATCCTGCTGTTGTTATAATTACGAAGGGAAGTCGGCTATGGCTGAGAATGGCTCACCCATTGATCCGAAACTGATGGAACTGCTGCGCTGCCCGGCAGCGGTTCACTACAAGGACAAGGGCACAGACCCAGGGCGATTGGAACTGGTGAAGGGCACCTGGCTTGTTTGCGCCGACTCTGGTTACAAGTACCCCATCCGTGATGGCCTGCCTGTGATGTTGGTGGACGAGGGCGTGAAGTGGAAAGACACCCCGGTAGAAGAGCTGCCTGTCCCTCCGCCCGGCGAGTGAAATAGATCCCACAACAGCGTCGATACGATATGTCGTTCGGGGGAGGATGAGGGCTTGCGTGCCCTGTCCTCCCTTTTGTGTTGGCGGCCTATTCGTCGTCGGAATCTTCTGCGCTGCCCTGATCAACATCGCGCAGGCGGCGGTAGGTGGCCTGAAAGGTGAGCGCATCGGCCACGTGGAACGGCTCCGGCGCTTCGATAGCCGCCGTACCCGCTACGCCGAAGTCCAGGAATGCTTGCAGCAGTTCGCGGTAGCGCAGATCAGCCTCATTGAGCGGCAGGTGTGCCTTCTCGCCCTTGGGTGTGTAGGCGATGCCGCTGATGTGGAAGTGCAGGCGCTTCAGCCCTTCGTCACCCAGCCTGGCTTTCACGCGGCTTAGCGCATCGGCAAACTCGTCGTAGGAATTGAAGGTACCATCGCCGGCGCGGGCGTGCAGGTGCGCCCAATCGATGCATGGCGCGACGCCCGGCACATCCTTGCTGAGCTGCACCACTTCGTCCAGATTGCCAAACATAGCGGATTTGCCCATTGTCTCCGGGCGCAGCAGTACATCGACTTTTTCTTCGCGCAGGATGCCCGTCAATTCCAGCAGCTTTTCGCGGGCGCGTTCATAGACCTGTTCCGGCGGTTGGCTGTGGTAGCTGCCGGGGTGGAAGATGATGTCGCGCGCACCAGCCAGGAAGCCTTTGCGCGCGGCAGCCAGCAGGCGCTCATCGCTCTTCGCCATCAACTCTGCTGTCTGACTATTCAGGTTAATGTAGTAGGGCGCGTGGATGCTCAGGCTGACACCGTGCTTCTCAGCAGTCGCTTTGATCTCCGCGCAGGTCTCGTCGCTGACGCGCACGCTCTGCACCCAGGCGATTTCCAGATGGTCGAGGCCGAGCTGGCGGATGTTGGCGATGGCCGCAGGGGTGCCGGATTGCAGCGCAGTGCTTGGCGATCCGACCGTGCCAAAGCGCAGCGCGTCGGCGGTTTTTACGTTTTTGCTGTCAGCCATTGTTCAGCGCCAATCCGGGGCGAAGAGCAGCCCGCCATTTTGCCATAAATTGTTCAGGCCGCGTTCAATCGGCAGATCGGCGTTCGCGCCCAGGTAGCGTTCGTAGATTTCGCCGTAATTGCCCACCGCGCGGATGACCGCCTGCATGAAATCCGGCTCCAGGTTCAATTGGCCGCCAATGCCCAGTGAGCGATCCAGGAATCGCGCCACGTCCGGGCCGACGCGCGACCGGTAGGTGGCATCGTCTTCGGTTGTCTGGCCATCGCTCTGGCGCAGCAGGCTGTTGATGTTCTCGCTGCTGATGCCCAACTGCTCCGCCTGGATCAACCCCAACAGCGTCCAGCGCACGATGTTGCTCCACTGATCGTCACCAGCGCGCAGCAGGGGCGCGAACGGCTCGCGCGTGTAAATCTGGTCGGGCTGCTGCCAAACGCGGTATGCACCAGGGTCATCGGCGCGCTGCTGCAACCCCGTCAGCAGCACCATATCGCCGCTTTGAGCATCGCACTGGCCGTTGGTCAATGCTTCCATCGCCGCATCTGCCGTAGGCTGCTCCAGAAGCTGAACGCTGGCGCCGCGTGAACTGGCAGCATAGGGCAGCGTATTCTGGGCAGTGCTGCCCGGCGTTACACAGATGGTCGCGCCATCCAACCCTTCCCAATCCGTCACAGCGCTGTCGCTGCGGAACATCAAGGTCTGACCGTTATAGAAATTCGGCGGTCCAAACTCGAAACCTGTAGCATCGTCGGCTGCGTTCAGGACCAGTGAACGGAACAGGATGTCAACCTGCCCGCTGGCGAGATCGTCCTTCGCGCGCTGCAAGTCCGGGTAAATCGGAATCTGCGCTGCGGCTGGGTCACCGAAAAGGGCGGTCGCCAGGGCGCGGCAAAACTCGACATCGAAGCCGCGCACCTCGCCCGTGTTGGGGTCAAGATAACCAAAGCCGAATACAGACTGATTTACGCCGCAGATGATCTCCCGCCGTGACAGGATCGACGTGAGCGTTGGCCCAATCGTCGCTGTAGGCTGCGCGTCCTGTGCCTGGGCAGCGAATGTGCCCGCCAGCAGCAACAGCAGTATCGTCGTAATCAAGCGTCTCAAGCGCTTACTCCTCCTCGTTTAAGACCATGCCTGGTGGTCGCACTTCTTCCAACTTGCGCAGGATAGCTGCGCGCACCTCACCCGGTTCGGCATGGCGACCTAACGCCTTCTTGGAAAAGACCAGTTCACCGTTCACTGTCACTTCAAAACGCCCACCTGTTGAAGGGATCATCGTCCATGAGCGTACAAAAGCCTCAATCTGGCGTTCCTTCAGGATTTCGTCCGTCAAACTGACGGCGCGCGGGGTGTAGTTTCAAGCCGCGCAGTATTCAAACGTGATCTCTAACAACGGGTACTGCATTATCTCTAGTCCTTTTTCTGCATGGGTTGAGCCAAGCATATCATATCCATCAGGTGGCGCAAACATTGCTGATGGATATTTACACCTATGATTGGCCGTAATTTACCGATTTGAACTATAATCTATGCAATTCGTAGGAGGAGTATGCGTTGTGAGCCGATTACAGGAAATCTACACTGAATACGCTCGGATGCGCGACAACGGCTTGGATACCAAGTCTGCTATTAATGTGCTGCGTCCACACATCGAGAAGTTGGGTAAGGCAGATCGTGATGAGCTTTCGGCTACTATCAAAGCTTATGAAATGCAGTTAGCTGAAAGTCCCCCACCGTCTGCTCGATCTGCTTCAGCGCCGGAGCCAGCCCAAGGCGGGAAGGGTGGTGTAATCAAACGCATCAATCCGCAGCAGGCATCCGCTCCGCCCGAATCGGCCGCGGCACGCAAGGAAGCGCTACCAGTGAGCGACCCTGACGCGACAGTCGTGTGGAAAGAGGCCGCACCGCAGTTGGTCAAATGCCCGACCTGTGGCAAGGCAAACCAACGTGGCGAGGTCTTCTGTTACGCTTGCGGCAATTTGCTGGAACCGCCGCGCAACACCTTCGATACCAACATCCTCAGCGATGGGGATAGCAAACCGCTGGAGAGCGAGTTCTTTGGTCCAGAGTCGCACCTCGTGCTGCGGCTGCGCGGTTCGACCGAGTCGTATGATCTGCGCCCACAGGACAGCGCACACGAGCTGGTAATCGGCCGCAGCACGGCGGGCAGTGCCATGAACCCGGATGTCGACCTGAAGAACAAACAGGCGGCTGATCTGGGGGTTTCGCGCTTTCACCTCTCTGTATTTCACGACAAAGAGAATCAGGCGGTGCTGGTTTCCGACCTGGGCAGTGCCAACGGCTCGTTCATCAATGGGCAGCGCTTGCTGGCGAAAGAGGTGCGCGTGCTGCGGCATGGCGACGAACTGCGCCTGGGACGCCTCGTGTTGATCGTGTCGTTCCGGCATCCTGGCGGCACGACTCGCTGAGCCTTTTCTCCCCATACACTCATATAGCGCAGGTGCGCGGTTTTCATTGATGGTGTATTGGCTAAGGACACTGGGAAATGCTCTCACCAATTCTGGCTTGTGTGGATGTTTCTCTCGCAATTGACTACTACACCCAGAAGCTGAGTTTTGAGCTGGCCTGGCAGATGCCGCCCAATGCCAGCGGGAAGACTGAGTTTGCCTGTGTAAAATTGGGTGATGCAGAAATCTTGCTTGGTGTGGCCGAAGGATTTGTTAAAGCGGAAGAGATAGGCAAACGCGGAATCGGCGTTCAAATTTATGTCAACCTGTCAGAAACATTATCGATTGAGGCACTTTATGCTCACGCTCAGGTTCGCGGAGCGCAAATCACGCGTGCAATTCAGACCCGCGATTGGGGCGAACGTGCCTTTAATGTGAAAGACCTGGATGGCTACAACCTGATGATCGCCCAACAGGTTAAGAAACCCGCGTGAACGATCAATGAGCGGTGAACAGTTTTGCTTGGTCAGCGCAGCGGCACATGAGTAAGGGCTGTGCAAGTCCGTCGTGATTTGATTACACTAAGCGGCGAGACGGTTCGTATTTGCAATCATGACGGCAATATAGCGAATGCCCACGTACACACCTCTGGAACAGATTCAAAATATCACCGAGGCCATCAACCAGGCCGAGACCACCCGTTTGGCAATCGAGGCGGTAGCACGCTGGCTAGGTGAACACATTGCACCGAACACGATCGCCCTGCTCACGCGCCAGGGCGGCAATGTGAACCTGCACAGCAACCCTGGTTATCAGCCGCCGTTGGATGTGCAGCGCTGGCTGCAATCACCGGAAACGTGGCTGTCCTGGGTGGAGTGGGATACACCGCGCACCATTGACAGTCAGCACGCTATTGATGGGCTGGCGTTTGAGGGTTCCGCATTGCTCATCCCCCTGCGTTACGACAACTACACCCGTGGGGTGCTCTGGCTGGATGGGCGCAAGCACAGCAGCGCTCTTGGTGCAGGCGGTGGGGCAGAGGCCATCCTGATCGGCCAACTATTGGCTGCGCGGCTGCATCACATTGAGGTGAATACCCATTGGAGTACGCTGCTGACCAGCCTGAACGAATTCAGCCGCACGCTGGCACAGGCCGACAGCAGTGAGGAAATCTGGCAGCTTGTCCATGAACAGATCACCGTGCTGTTCGACACCTCGTCGTTCTTTGTAGGACTGCTGAATCCGCACACCAACCAGATTACCCTGCCGCTGGTTTCTGAAGATGGCGTGCAGGTATATTACGGTCCCATCCCCTTCGCCGGGCTGAGCAAGGTGGTTGTCGCGAACGGCAGCGCCATCTACTTCCGCAATCTTGATCAGGAAGTAGAGCGGATGGCAGCGCTCAACGTCGAATTCAGCGAGAGCGAACCGGGGTGGCGCTCGCGGTCATGGCTCGGCGTTCCGCTGAACAACCGTAAAAACGAAGTGGTTGGTCTGATCAGCATCCAGAGTGAGCTGCCTAACCATTACAGCGACCCGGAGTTATCGCTGCTGCTGATGGTGGCCGTTCAGTTATCGCAGATCATCGAGAACCGTCACCTGCTTGAAACCGAAAAGACACGCCGTAAGATTGCCAGTACGCTGATGGATGTCAGCCAAGTCGTCGGTTCGACACTGGATTTTCAGGATGTGCTCGACCGCGTTCTGGAGCAGTTACACCGTGTCCTGGACTACGATCGTGCCAGCATCATGCTGCCTATCGTTGAGGTCGAAGACAGCAATCGCATGGTGATTTCGGCTTCAGCAGGGGCACAGCGGCTGCCACGCGGGCACGAGATTGCGCTGCCGCTGAGCAGCCCCGGAATGCGCGTGTTGCAGTCGCAGCTACCCGTCGTTATCGCGGATATGCAGGATGTGCCGAACTGGATGGGGCGGAGCGCTGCGCAAACGCGGGCATGGGTCGGCGTGCCGATGGTTGTGCAAGGGCGCACGATTGGCCTGATCACGGCGGAGAAGTTTACGCCGCAGTTTTATGACGAAACCGATGCGACGACTGCATTTGCATTGGCGCGGCAGGCCGCAATTGCGGTTGAGAACGCGCGACTGCACGCGGAAGTGGCACGCAATCTGGATGCCCTCCAGCAGCGCAACCAGCGCCTGGCTTCGATGTATCGGATTTCGACCATCCTCAGCTCAACGCTCGAACGCGAAGTCGTGCTGAATGCGGCGGCGCAGATGCTCAGCGAGACTTTCGCTTGTGACCACTGCACGATCATCCTGATTGACGAGCAGAATGGCCTGGGACGTGTCGCTGCCGAGTATCCGTCAATCGGCAACCTGGGTGTGCCGGTGCTGATCAGTGGGAGTCCGACGTATGAGGCGTTGCTGAGCGGCAGTCGCCCACTGGTGTTGCCAGAGGCCAGCACGCTCGGATATATGCAGAAGCCCGGCGCGCGTTCGACGCTGCTCGCACCACTGGTCGCGCGCGACAAGGTGATCGGCTGCATCGGGTTGGATAACCACACGGCGGGGCGCGTTTTCAGCGACGATGATCTGGAAACCTGTATGACGATTGTCGGGCAGGTGGCGTTGGCGCTGAGCAACGTACACCTGTACGAACAGGCGCTGGCCGCGAACCGCTTGAAGAGCGAGTTTCTGGCGAACATGAGCCATGAACTGCGGACGCCGCTCAATGCCATCATTGGTTACAGCGAGATGCTGCTCAGCCAGATGTATGGCGAACTCAACAGCAAGCAGATCGACCGTATGACGCGCGTGCATTCGGGCGGCAAGCACTTGCTCGATCTGATCAACGATGTCCTTGATCTTTCGAAGATCGAGGCCGGACAGTTGGATTTAACGCTCGCGCCGCTTTCGGTCAGCGACATCCTTTATGACGCGGTGGCCGATCTTACGCCCCAGGCCGAGGCAAAAGGGCTGACGCTGACGCTGAACATGCCCAGCGAACTGCCGGCGGTCAAAGCTGATGTGCAGCGGATGCGCCAGATCCTGAACAACATCCTGGACAACGCGGTGAAGTTCACGGATACAGGCGGTGTTACGCTGACGGTGAAAGCGGTTACTTCTCGTGAGATACCTGACCTGTCCACCAGCCTCCATGCGGGTAACGAAAGCTGGCTGGCGATCATCGTGACCGATACAGGAATTGGTATCAGCGACGAACACCAGAAGATGATCTTCGACGCTTTCACGCAGGTGGATGGCTCCAGTATGCGGCGCTATGAGGGTACAGGTTTAGGTTTGGCGATCACCCAGCGCCTGGTACGGATGCATCAAGGCCACATCATCGTTCAGAGCGAGCCGGGAAAAGGCAGCACCTTCACGATCCTGCTGCCGTGTGTTGTCGAGGAAAATGCTGCTCAGACCGAAAGTTGGACGAAACCGCAAGACAGCGACCAACCGCTCGTGCTGGTGATTGATGATGATCCCAGCGCGTTGCAATTGGTAAGGGATTACCTTAGCCAGTACGCCTATCATGTGGTTGGCACGACCAACCCGACGCAGGCGCTGGAGATGGCGCGCGCCTTGCATCCGGCGGTGATCGTCACTGATGTGATGATGCCGGAACTGAGTGGGTGGGAAGTGCTGCGGCAGCTCAAGGGCGACAAAGAAACAGGCGGCATCCCGGTGATCGTACTGTCGATCATTGAGCAGAAGACGGTAGGCTACTATCTGGGCGCGGCGGATTATCTGGTCAAGCCGATTAATCGCGAGGCGCTGCTGAATGCGATTGACCGTGTTGCCTCCATCGAGCCGCAGTATCCCATCCTGGTTGTGGATGACGACATTCGTGACCGCAGCCTGCTGGCGGAAATCCTGGAACGCGCCGGTTATCAGGTCGCTGAAACCGAGAATGGGGCGGATGCGCTGCGTTGGCTGGAAGACGAAACCGCCTCGCTGATATTGCTGGATTTGCTGCTAGGGGATATGTCTGGACTTGATGTGCTGGAAAAACTGCGTCAGAACCCGGAAACCGAGGATATCCCGGTGATCGTCATCACGGGCGGGACGATCACCGATGAAACTGCCAGCGAGGTCAAGGAGTATCTGGCGCAGGTGATGCAGAAGAGTACGCTCTCCGGCAATTCACTGGTGCAGCAGGTGCAGTTTGCCCTCAACCGCCACCGCCACAAACACCACTAACCTAACAGGAAACGCAGGGCATCCGGCAGGCGGCGCGCCCAGGCCGATTCGGTGTGTTCGCCGTCCTGCTCCACGACGTACTTGAGCGTCTCATTGTCGCGGTAGCCCCGCTCGTGCAGCAGCGCGTTGAGCTTGCGGGCGCTGTTTTCGCGCGTGCCATTGTCCAGGTAGATGCGCCCGTCGTTGTAGGGGCGCTGGCGGATGAAGTCGTACAGCGCGCTGCCGCCGAACCACACCGAGGGACTCATCACTCCGGCCAGCCCGAATATATCAGGGCGCTGGAAGAAGCCATAGATGCTGATCAGCCCACCCATCGACGACCCCATGATGCCTGTTGTCTTGCGTTCAGGCTGGGTGCGGAAGTCATGGTCAATTTGCGGCTTGACGGTATCTGCGATGAAGGCAACGTAGTCCTCGCCGCGCCCATGTCTGACGTGGCGGAAGGGGTTGTATTCGTAGAGGCGGTCATTGCCGTGATTGTAGAGACCAACGACAATTGCCTCAATACCCTCGCTGCTCAGGTTTTCCAGAGTCTCGTCCACTTCCCATTCCTGCCCGACGAAGGCCGTCGCACGGTCGAAAAGGTTCTGGCCGTCGTGCATGTAGAGTACCGGGTAACGCCGCTCGGACTGAAAATACGAGGGTGGCAGGTAAACCACCGTCGTCCGATAGTTGTGTAACTGTGGACTCCACATCTGCGGCCTGACGAACAGGCTGCCCGCGACGGTATGATGCCCGCCGCGCCATGCCCGGTAATCGAGCCATGTTTGGTGCTGCGCCGTCATGCTTGGGTGCATGTGTTCCTCTGAAGATAGTCTATCATCGTATGCTTCTGGCTGTTTTATTCGTAGCGCAGGATGCGCCCGACGCGCTCATCAATGGCGACACGCGCGCTCAGCAGCGTCGCAATCCAGGCGATGACCAGCGCCGCGACGAGCAGGCCGACGGTAATCCAGCGCGCATCGCTCGGGATTGGGATGGCGCTGCCTGCGCCTAACGCCGTCATGATCGAGACGCCCAGCGAACTGACGCCGATGCCCATCAAACCGCCGAGCAAACCGATGAGCGAGTTTTCCAGCAGCATGATTCGCAGCACGCGCCCGCGCTTGAGGCCGAGCGCTTTGAGGATGCCGATCTGCCGCCGCCGTTCCAGCACAGTCAGCGAGACGGTGTTCGCCATGATCACCGCCGCCGCCAGCAGCGAGAGCAGCCCGACGACCATCGGTATCGCGCTCAACTGATCGACCAGCCGCCGCAGCAGGCCATCGATGAAGGTGACATCGAGCGTCAGCACCAGCCGCGCGGCTGAGAGATTGGTGAGAAACTGGTTGACGTGTTCCGGAGCAACCTGGATGACGTTGATGGTGTAGCCGCCTTCGGTGCCGGGTGCGCCGGGGGGCAGGTATGCGCCTGCGATGTTGGGCGTGAAGGTGTTGGCATTGCCGACGATGCCGATGACTTCGTATTCGCGGTTGATGCCGCCATCGCGAATCGAGATGGTCGAACCGACGGTGATGCCGATTTCTTCCAGGGATGTGAAGTCTTCAACCAGCGATTCCAGCGCGGACTGCTGCGACAACACGATGACCGATTTGCCCGCATCTTCCGGCAGCAGATCGCGTCCTGCCAGCACCGGGCCGCTGTTTAGGTTGGGGTTATCCGTCTGACGTGCCAGCATCGTCAGGGGTAAATTGCGCTGTTCGCCATCGACAATAATGGGCTGCCCATTCACCCGTGTAATGCGGCCAAAGGTGCCATTAAGCTGCGTGCGATACTGCACACCTTCCTGGAACGAGACGGCGTAATCGATCAATGGCTGCGCTACATCACGCGGGAGCAGCGGCACGATCATCACATTGCCGCCGAAGGTCTGCGCGAACTGGATGCGCACGATCTCTCGCGCGCCCAGCCCAAAGTAGGTGATGCTGCTCAGCGCGAACATGCCCGCCGTCAGCGCCAGCAGCGTCACTGCCGTCCGCAGGCGCCGCGTTGCCAGATTCCGCAGCGCCAGCCGCAGGTCAACCATCCCCAACGCGGGCATGTAACCAACCAGCCAGACGACCAGCCACATCACGCCGACCAGCAAACCGAGAAACAGCATGGTTCCGGCCACCGCCAGGATGCCGACGACCAGTGGGTTCGGCCCGCCGCCATCGTTCACTCTCTCCAGAATTGGGCCGACGATCTGCCCGGCGACGATGCCCAGGACGAGCACGATCGACAGCAGTGCGATCAGCGCCTGGAAGATTCCTGCGCGGGCGATGTGTGTCTCGTTAGGGCGCAACACAATGGCCGGACGCACCTTCGTCGCCGTCAGCACGGGCAGCACGCCGAAGACCATCGTGACCAGCAGTCCCAGTACCGCGCCGTACAGCACTGCTTCCGGGTGCAGCCGCCAGGGTAGGCGCTGCTGCAGGAAGGCTTCACCAAAGCCGTTGACCACACCGCTGAGCAGCAGCCCACCGACGACGCCCACCGCGCTGCCAAGCAGGCCGAGCAGGAACGCCTCGGTGATGAACAGCGCGGCGATCTGATGCCCTTTCAGGCCGAACGTCTTCAGCGCGGCGATTTCCATTGTGCGCCGACCGACGAGGACGAGCATGGTGTTCATAATGCCCACGCCGCCGATCAGCAGCGCACCCAGCCCCATCGTGACGATGAAGCGGCTGATCATGTCGGAAAGGAATTCGTTGCGGCGCAGCAGCCACTCGGTCGTATCAATATCGCGCGGGTTGATCTCACGGCCCAGAGCAAGCCCTTTATCGCCAATCGTATTGCCGGGTGTATCGTCTGGCAGGCGGATGCCGATGCTGTTCGGTCGGGGGTTGAGGCCGAGAACCGTCGCCTGGGAGCGGTCAAAGTAAACGAATCCGAAGAACGCCGCGAGCAGGTTGTTGACGTTGGCTTCCGCTTCGGTTGGGAAAATGCCTGTAATCGTGTATGGCTCTTCCGTGCCGCTGACACGCACTTGGTCACCACGTTTGATGCCCAGCGTATCGGCCAGGTTCTGGCTGATCACCAGTTCGCGCCCGCCTGTGAACAGCTCTTCCAGCCGCGCGCCAGGGGGATCAACGGCGGTCAGCGGCGCGCCGAGCATGAAGGTCTGCGGATCGATGAAAAACGAGGTCGTGAACTGCGGGCGGCCTGCCGCGTTCTCTTCGCCCAGCGGCGTAACCTGCACATTGCTGACGATAGCATACGTCGTTATCTGGGCGTTTTGTTCCGCTGCCCAGCGCTGCGCTCCTTCGATCTGCCAGTCACGGAAGACTGACGGTTCGTCGCTGCCGCGCTGAAGGGTGATGTTGAATGGCCCAAAGTTCGAGATACTGCTTACATTGATGTCGCCGTGATTGTACTGTCGCAGATTGCTGAGCAGCGCGTCGGTGATCGACAGCCCCAGGCTGCGCAGCGCCACGACGGTTGCAACCCCCGCTGCTACGCAGAACACGGCGAAAGTCGTCCAGTGCCCACTGTGGCGCAGGTTGGTGGCGGCATAACGGAAATAGAACAACGTTTGCTTCATGCGGTGGTGATCTCACTCTGGATGACAAACAAGCGCATTGTATCATAGCCCTGCTTAACAGAATCCCAACGATAGCCGAACGATCTTGTTGCACCTGTGACAACATTTCAAAGTTTTTTACAACAAGGTTTGGAATTTCAGACCTCAGAAACCGGAACGGACAGGGTTTCGTTAGGTAGACCGTTGTATAATGACGCAATTCATGGAATCTCCCGGAGCTGCTCCATGCTCGATGGAAACTCACAAAAGACGGTCAATTTGACTGAGATTCAACGTTTGCGGACTCTGGTCGGTGAAGTTTCTGCCGCGCTGCAAAGCCAGCAGGAAATCTTGCGTCAGCGTGGCATGAACCTGCCCCCTGGCTCGATCCGCAATCTGGAAGGCATTGATGCCGACCTGAAGAAGCTGGAAAAAGATTTCACCGACGAAGAAACCGAACTGACGCAGCTTCGCGCGCTGGCCGCTACCTCCGCCATGATCAACTCATCGCTCGACCTCGACGAGGTGCTGACGCGCTCGATGGGTGAGGTCATCAAACTCACCGGAGCGGAACGCGGCTACATCATCTTGCGCGATACGCAGAGCGGCGCTGTTGAATGCCGCGTGGCGCGTGACCATGAAGCCGAGGGGCGTGGGATGGGCGCGAACGGTGTGCCAACCTTCCAGGGCAGTTCAACCATCCTCAACGATGTGCTGGAGACCGGGGAAGCGCTGCTTACCGAGAACGCCTATAAAGACCCGCGAATGCAGGACAACAACAGCATCGCGCAGATGGTTCTGCGGTCGGTGTTGTGCGTGCCGTTGAGCTATAAGGAGCAGGTGATCGGCGCGGTGTATGTTGATAATCGTTTGCGCGCCGGACTCTTCACCGAACGCGAGAAAAGTGTACTGGTTGCCTTCGCCAATCAGGCTGCCGTCGCCATCGAAAACGCGCGTCTGTTCATGCGTGTGCAGGAAAACCTGGAAGAGATCGCCCAACTCACTGAAGTGATGAACAACGTTTTCGATTCTATCGGCAGCGGCATCATCACAACCGACTCCAGAGATGAAATTCGCACGTTCAACCGCGCGGCCACCGACATTCTGGGCTATCCAGAGGACCAGGCGATTGGTCAGGCGATCACGCTTGTACTCCCGTCTATCGCGGATAGTCATCTGAAGGCGGTACGCGAGGGTAACCAGAGTCAGAACTTCGACGCCGAACTGGATCTGATCGGCGAGCAGCGCTACCTCAGCCTGAAGCTCAGTCCGCTCAAGGACGCCAATCAAGTGATTGAGGGCGTCGCCGTCGTGCTGGACGATCTGACGCAGCAGCATCAACAGGAAGAACGACTGAAGACTGCCGAACGCTACCTGCCGCGCGGCATGGTCGAGAATATTCAGCATATCTCCAGCCTGGCACTGGGTGGCGAACGCCGCGAGATGACCTGC
>JAEUQX010000449.1 GCA_016788625.1 Anaerolineae bacterium | reverse complement strand
GTGCGCGCTCGCTTGCGCGTTGAACGCGGTCAGGCGGTGAGTGCGCGCCCTGCGGTGACACTGCATCTTGGTGGAGTGGCGCTGCTTGCCGCCCTGGTAGCCGGAGGACTGCTGCACTGGGGCATCCTGCTGGGCGGCGTGCTGCTCTTGGTGCGGGCGTGGCTTGGCCTTTCGGCGTACCGCCAGCCCGCGCCTGCCAAGGTCATCGGCTTTCGCGAGATCGCCTACGGCCTGATCTATGCGCTGCTGCTGGGCATCGGCGCGCGGGTTCTTCTCTAAGCCTGTTCATAATCGGCCTGATTGACATGTTCACTATCATGGTTTATGATGTAAACTAGTTTACGTGATAACCTGAAAGGTGCTGCATGATCAACATTGAACAGCTTCAACAGCGTACCGCGCGTTATGAACTTGCCGATGGCCTGAGTGACTTTCAGACCGCGATTCTGTGGCTGGTGCAGGGCGTTATTTTCTGGACGCTGGTCGATCATGCACCGGCCTGGCGGAACGTGCTCAATGGGTTGCGCGACAGCCTGGGCGATTCGACGGGTAGACTGGTTGCGGCGGTGATCGTCACGGCGCTGCCGCTGCTGGCGCTGGCTGGTGGCCTGTGGGCGATGCGGGCACTGCGGCGGCGCTGGCTGTGGCGCGAGACGGGCATGGTGACGCCGAAAGCCTGGGTGGTGCCGCGCCGCGTCATCCTGAGCGGGCTGGCGCTGACGGGCGTAGTGGTCGTGCTGGGCAGCCTGATCGCGATTGCGCTGGCCGATGGCTGGCTGATGCTGCGGGCACTGTTCGTCGGTATGAGCTGGGGACAGGCGTACACGCTGGCGATCAGCGCGCAGCAGCTTGATCTGCCGCGTTACCGCTGGCTGGCGCTGGGTGGAGTGGTCGTGCCCCTCGTGTTGGCATTCGTCCCGGCGACGGTGGGGCAGTTTGGGCTGGTCTTCGGTCTGGCCTGGACGGCGGCGCTGGTCGTGAGTGGCATGAGCGCGATGCTGGCGACGGCTGCGCTGCAACGTGAGGCGCGCGATGGAGCGTGAAATCCAGGGCATCACTGGGATTGACCGCGTGATCCACGAACCGGCGCGATTGGCGATCATCGCCGTGCTGTCCTCCTGCGAGAGCGCGGACTTCAAAGCGCTGCTGCACCTGACCGGACTGACGAAGGGCAACCTCTCGGCGCAGTTGCAGAAACTGGAAGAAGCGGGTTATGTGGGCATCACGAAAGGCTTGCAGGGGCGCTACCCGCACACGACCTGCGCGCTGACGGCGGCAGGGCGCGAGGCGTTTGAGCGTTATTGGGCGAGCTACAAGGCGCTGGGCGACGCGCTGAAGCTGCCACCAACATGATGATGCAGCGTGAACTGTTTCGACCTGTCGGGTTGTACGAACTGCGCTTGATTGCGGCGGGCGGATACCGTGCGTTTCCGCCGCGCTTGCCCACACAACCGATCTTCTACCCGGTTCTGAATCTCGCGTATGCCACTCAGACGAACGAGAGTGGTAGCTGCCCACTCCCGCAGCAGTCCAACAATGCGGGAGTGGGCGATGACCTCGGACTCTATTGCGTTTATGAGCCTGCTTCGACTGCTGAAACGACACGGAACCCGATGTGATGATCCTGATATGTCGGCGGGTCTTCAAAATGCCGGTAGGCTGACCGTGCTACATAAGCATTGCTGCCCCACCAACCGCCTTTTTCAACTTTTTGCGTACCCGTTTCGGCTCCTGGTGGGTCGTCTGTCGGGCTGTTCTTGTAATAGGTGCCGTTCAACCAGTCCTGCACCCATTCCATCGCGTTACCGGCCATATCATACGCCCCAACCCAACTCACGCCTGTCGGATACGCTCCCACTGCCGACAAGCCTTCGCTGTCCACAACATTAGCATTCGCTGGATCCCACTCGTCACCCCAGGGATATATGTGTGACTCTGGTCCACGCGCTGCGAATTCCCACTGCGCTTCGGTTGGCAGAGCGCCACCGCGCCAGGCTGCGTAGGCTTCTGCTTCATACCACGTCACGCACACACGCGGATGATCGCTGGCCGTATCTTCACACGCCACAGGCAGCTTAGTCACATCCTGTTTTGCAAGCCACGCTGCCCCTTCTTCCGACCAATAGGCGGGGTTGGTATAGCCACCATCTTCGACAAAGGCGTCAAACGCGGCATTGGTCACCTCATACTGGTCAATCCAATACCCCTGAGTCAGGCAAACCTCATGCTGTGGCTTTTCATAAAAAGACACCGACTTCGCCCACGCTGGCGGATTCAACTCGAATGCTGCGGCGAGCTGTTCTTCGCTGCTGCCCATCATGAAGCATCCTGGCGGCACATACACCTGCGTAATGCCTTTCGCATCGGTTCGGGTATCACCCGCTTTCGGTTCAGGTGTTGCCTCTTGCGCCAAGATGGAACCTCCTATCAGCAACAAAATGATCATGAATAAACCGATTCGGGGGAGCATCTTTTTCCTCCAAGTCGTGAAAACAAGAACACTAAATTACACGCTTCCCCCTGATTTTGTTCAGTCCGGTTCACAATCCCGTGAGAATGAGACGGTGCTCGCTCACTCGTGCAGCAGGCCAGCGGTGCGGGCGTGGGCGACAACCTCGGTGCGGTTGCGGGCGTCGAGCTTGCTCATCAGGTGGCTGATGTGCGTCTTGGCCGTGCCGACCGTGATCACCAGCCGCTCGGCGATGTCCTGGTTGCTCGCCCCGGACGCCAGCAGGCACAATACTTCCTGCTCGCGCTCGGTCAAGCCATCGTGACTGTGGGCGGCCTCCGGCGGCGCGGCGGCCAGGATACGTTCGATATAGGCATGATGATTCTGCTGTCCCCGCGCCCGGCGCAGCAGCCGCAGCATTCCCGCGCCCAGGTCGATGAATGTGCGAATGTACCCTTCCGCTTCGGCCAGTTGCAGCGCATTGTTCAGGGTTCGCAGCGCAACGTCAGTGCGCCCGCAGGAATCAGAGGCCAGCGCCCGCAGCGCCAGCAGTTCGATCAGGACGCCGTTGTTGCTCGCCTGCTGCTCGATCAATTCGTCAATCAGCCCCAGCGCTCGTCCTTCCTGCTGGGCATGGAGCAGCACCAGCACCTGGGTGAGCGTTTCCATATCAGTGTTATAGCTGGGTTGCGAACCTGCGAATGTGTCGGCCCAGTGCAGCGCGGAGGTTGTATCGCCATCGGCCAGCCAACCGCGTGCCTGCAGCGCTCCGGCGATGCCCAGGGGGCGCGGATTGGCGTACTTCTCCGCAATGGCGGTGATCTGGTCAATGGCCTGCTCCGCTGCATCATACTGGCCGCGTATACGGTAGATCTTCCACAGCACGCTGTAGCCAATCCACGAACCGTAATCGATGTTGTACTGCGCGGCGAGTTTTAATCCCTGGCGCACGAAGGCCTCGGCGCGTTCCAGTTCGTTCCACTCATAGAGGATGTGGGCGACGGCGAAGAGGGTATCGCTTGTCGTGGGGATGTGCGGGTGGCTTTCGATCAGCTTGAGGGCGGCACGATAGGCGCGCCGCAGTTGGCCGAGTGGCATCAGTACCCCAACCAGATCGCACATGCCTTCCCAGAGCAGCAGCTTGTTGCTGACCACCTGTGAGAGCATGACGCACTTTTCCAGGTGTATTGCCGCCTCGCGCCACTGCCCCATCAGCTTCATGCAGTTGCCCAGGGCGAATTCGACGCGTGTGTTGCTGAGCATTTCATCGGGGCAGAGCAGGCGCTGTGCTTCCTGTACAAAGGGGAGTGCCTCGGCAGCGCGCGACTGTGTGATCATCTGCAAGCCGCGATGGTATGCGATCAGCAGGCGCAGGCTGCGCGCTTGTGGATGATCGGTGGGGGCACGCGCCAGCCAGCTTTCGACCACGCGCAGCAGCTCGTAGCCTTCCTCACGGCGGGCGGAGAAGAACAACGACTGTGAAAAGTACATTGCCAGCGCCGGACGCTCGTACAGCAGCGTGAGCGACAGGCGCTCATACCAGTTGAGCAGCGTTGAAATCGCGCCAAGTTCCGTGTAGACGGTTTCGGCATAGCGCTGCATCAGGTCAGCGGCGTATTCCAGCGCGCCGCTCGCCAGGGCATGTTCGACAGCCTCGGAAATGTACCCTTGTTCCTGATACCACAGGCTGGCGCGGCGGTGCAGGTCAGCACTGCCGCCGGGCTGTTCACGCTCCAGACGGGCGCGCAGAAATTCAGCAAAAAGATGATGATAGCGATACCAATTGCGCTCTTCGTCGAGCGGTACGACGAACAGGTTGGCACGATCAAGCTGCCGGAGCAGCGCGCTGCCACCCTCGCTGCCTGTCAGCGCGCCGCATAGAGCGTCATGCAGACGGTCGAGCACGCTGGTCGCCAGCAGGAAGTTCTGCACGTCGGGCGGCTGTTGTTCGAAAACCTCATCTGCGAGGTAATCAAATAGGTGGCGCTGGTTGCCGGAGAAACGCGCAATCAATGATTGAATGCTGGAATCACTGCTGGCACTACCCAACGAGAGCGCCGCCAACTGGAGCGCCGCTGCCCAACCTTCGGTGCAATCTTCGAGGAGTTCTGCACTGCGCTGCGATGGGGTGAAATGCAGTACCTGACGGCAAAAAGCGGTGATTTCCGGCGTTGTGAAACGCAGATCGGCGGCGCGGATTTCGATCATCTGCTGGCGCACGCGCAGCCGTGAAAGCTGTAAGGGCGGGTCGGCGCGGCTGCCGATGGCGATTTGCGCGTTATCCGGTAGATGTTCCAGCAGGAAGTTGACAGCGCTGTGAACTGGCAGTGATTTGATCAGATGGTAGTCGTCCAGCACCATCAGGAAGCGGCGCGTGCTGCTCGCCAGATGGTTGATGAGCCGGTTGAAGATGGCCTCAGTTCCACTGTGGGACTTGGCATGAGTATCGGCCAGATCAGCCATTTCCGGGAACTGCGCCATTGCTGCGAGCATATAGGCGGAAAAACGCGCCAGGTCATTGTCGGCATCGTCCAGTGCGTACCAGCTCACCGCGACACCGGATGATGCCAGATGGCGACAATATTCAACCAGGAAAGTAGACTTGCCAAAACCAGCGGGAGCAGAAACGAGGAGCAGTCGGGCGGGCAGGGCAGTAGTGTCTAGCAAGCGCGCCCGGTTGACAATCTCCGCGCGGGGAACGGGGAGCGTAATTTTTGTGCAAAGCAGCGGCATTCCTGTGTAGGACATAAACCCCTGCGACTCTCATTTGTCTTGTATATCAAGTATACCTGATAGGGCGGCCAAAACCTATCCACGACAGGGTTAGCCTGCTCAGCGTGAAGGCCTGTGGCGCGGTGCTGCGGGGCAGAAGGTATTCTGGGGTCAAAAGGTACACCATCACCGTCAACCGTCTGGCTGTTGAAGCGGCGCTGGGGGTGGTGGGGCTAGCAATACTGAAATGAAACGGGCAAGGGTCATGAACAGCAACTCACAACCCTCTTTGATGCCCTTGGATATTTGTGATGCTACGCGGGCGCGGCAGCCTCTTTCGCCTGGCGCGCGACCTCGACGAACTGCTCGTAGTGGCCGATCTCGTGCCTGAGGCCGAACAGGAAAGCGGCGGGTGCATTCATCGGGCCAAAACGTTCGATAAAGCGCTCCGAAAGCCCACGCAGCGTATTCAGGTTCGGCGCATCCGGCCAGGCATCGAGGAAGGCCAAACGCATCCGGCGGCTCTCTTCCAGGCGCTGAACACACTGCGCGTAGGTGGTAATATCCTGCCAGTGCGTCTCGTAGCGCAGACGTGGCTCGGCGGGATAGGGAATGCCGCGCGCCAGGGTGGCGCTGTAACCTGCCCATTCCTCGGCGCTGGCGGTGACGTGGACGATCAGGTGTGCCAGACTCCAACCGATGTGTTCTTCGCCCGCGACCGCATCGGGGTCATTGGCGTGGGGATCGTGCGGCAGCAGCGTTACCTGCGCATCGCTCATGCCCGCAATCAGGGCGAGCATCCGGTCAATTGATGCGTTAGTGGCGGCCTTCAGTTCCGTGACGCCATAACTCCGCGCGAATTCCAGCATTTTCAGCTCTTGGCGGTCGATGGGCGAAAAATCGACGATCACAGTCTCCTCCAGGGGTAGGTCTTTCACATTATTACACAGCACAGAGGCTGTACATCGGGCGAACCTTACGCGAGTTATGCTGGAATTGTCGTTTTTGCTGCCAGAGTGGTCGAGATCTGTATGGGCAAAGCAGACGAATGTGATGTGGATTACTACCCGCAACCTTGCAGACAGGGTAAAATACTTTAAGGTTTTTAAGAGGAGGTTAAATTGAAGAAATACACCTTAACATTGGCACTGGTTATGTTACTGGTTGCCACCCTCACGGCGTCAGCTCAGGATCAGACGCTGACGGTTCTTTGTACCCCACAGGAGGATTGGTGCGTTGCCATGACGCAGGCATTCCAGGAAGAAACTGGCATTCAGACCAGCTACGTTCGCCTCTCGTCGGGCGAGGCGCTGGCCCGCATTACCGCGACTGCCGATAACCCTGAGTTTTCGGTCTGGTGGGGCGGTCCGGCGGATGCCTTTATCGCCGCCAACGAAGAAGGCCTGCTCGAAATCTACGAATCAGAGAATGCCGCAATCGTAGGCGAAGCCTATCGCAGCACGGATAATTCGTGGACGGGCGTGTATGTCGGCGCGCTCGGTTTCTGCTCGAACGTCCAACTGCTCGAAGAACTTGGCCTTGAAGCGCCGGATTCATGGGATGATTTGCTCGACCCGGCGCTGGCGGGCAACGTCGCGATGGCCCATCCGGCCACCTCCGGCACGGCCTTTACGGCTTTCTGGACGGTTGTCACGCTGGAAGCGGACAAGCTAGAAGAGGCGGAAGCGGGCGGCGGCTACGATGAAGACGGCGCGCCAACCCAGGCGGCAATCGATAATGCATTCACCTATTTCGCCGCGCTGCATCAGAACATTCTGCAATACACCCGCTCCGGCTCTGCTCCTGGCCGTTTGGCGGGCGGCGGCGAAGTCGCTGTAGCCATCATCTTCTCGCATGACTGCGTGAAGCTCCAGCTTGAGGGT
>JAEUQX010000414.1 GCA_016788625.1 Anaerolineae bacterium | reverse complement strand
GCTGCCTCACTTCCGGCAAAGGCGAATGATTCATGGCCTTCTCTATCTCGGCACATTCGGTCTCGTTTAGGTGGAAGTTTACTCGTCGGCTCATCCCGCCAGTTTAGCTCATTCGCTAATTTCTTTCGACTACTGGCTTAGACCGGGATCTCCCTATTCAGGATGCTCTGCGTGAGTTGATTGACGCCTGTGAGTTGACTAACCGAAGTCAAGAAATTCACAGTTTGTTACAGCCTGCAATTTGGCTCCTCACAAATCCGACAGAAGAAACAAACATTGCTCTGGGCCAGTCAAAAATCGGAGGGCTACCGCACTTGCCTGCCCATTGGAATTATCCGCATTTTGAGGACAAGCCATTAGGTTTTCTGGCACAGATCAATCTCGCAGAAATCCCCAACGAGTTGCAACTGGCGCCGCTGCCATCGACTGGCATTCTGTACTTTTTCTCCCTATATGGGTTGATTCGGGATGATGGCTATTTGGGCCCGGATTTACCCTGGGAACGCGGCGAGGAACCGGGTTTTACACAAGTGCTTTACTTTGATGGCCCAACGACTGCACTCATTCGGCAGCCAAAACTTGAGGGAGTCAAGCCTTTTGGGGTTGCCGCTATTCATTTTTGGAAAGCATTATCGCTGCCACGCGCATCGGGTTGGTGCCGTGATCCCATTCTGAAGACTCTGAATTGGTCGGAAGATGAATTTGGGCGGTTAAACGAACTTTACTTTGCTTTTGATACTGTACAGCCACGTAAGCGACCTAACTTTCCGTTCAGCGGAATCCATCAGCTACTCGGTTATGCTGGTCCCGTGCAGAGTGCCGTGACAACTGCTGATACACGCTTGTTGTGCCAGTTCGACAGTGATGAGGGCATTGATATGAACTGGGGAGAAGATGGGCTGATTTACTTCACCTTACGACGATCAGACCTGGAAAACAAGAACTTTGCCAATATTTACGCTGAGATCCAATGTGGCTGATTCTGAGAATGGCTGCATCTAGCAGATTCTCTTAGAAGGTATGCGCGACTAACAATAACATCTCCAAATAGTGCCGCTACTGTGATGAATCTCACTTATACTGCTAACGCCACATCTGGCGAGGAGCGACGGCGCCCTACCCCCCGCGCACACCCCACATGTTAATCACACTGTCGCTGTCGCTGGTCATGAGCAGGCGACCGTCCGGGCTGAACACCACCTTGATCGCAGAGGTACGGCTGAGATCCTGTGATTCGTCGCTGAACAAAATATCTTCGGAGGCGACATCTATCAGCCCAAATCTCCCTGGATTCCACACGCCCGTCGCCAGCAGTGTGCCCGCCGGATTGATGTCGATAGAGACGACAGCATTACCATTCACACCAGAGAAGGATGTCGTGAGTGAACCGTCCTGCACATCGTAGCCGGAAACGGTCGCGCCATAGCTCAGCACATATAACGTCCCACCATCACTGCTGAAGGTCAGCCGTGCCGATGATGATACGGATTTGAACCATTGCTGCGTGCCTGTCGCCGCGTCCCAGACGAAAACGCGGAAGCGGGGATATTCACCCGCCACGGCCACAAATGCGCCATCGGGACTGAAAACTACATCGTTCAACTGATCATCGGCGTTGGTCTCCAGTTGTAGTTCGCGCTCACCTGTGCGAACGTTCCAGATGATCACCAACCCATCGCTGCCGATACTGGCGAGGCGTTCGCCGTCCGGGCTGTACGCGAGGCCGTTGACGCCGATGCGGTGACCGACCAGTGCAGTACGCTCGCCCCAGGTCTGCGTGTTCCAGATCTTGACCGAACCATCGAAACTCGATGAGGCGAATTCACTGCCGTCCGAACTGAAAGCGCCGTCCGTGACGACGTTCTGACCATGACTGAGAGTCGCGATCAGAATCTTGGTACGGACATCGTAGACCTCCACTGTGCCCTGCCACGAGTACGAGGCCAGCATCTGCCCATCCGGGCTGAACGCCATCCCGCCCGCAAGCGTCGAGGCGAATTCTGTGATCATCTCAAGCCGCCCCACGTTCTCCGGCGTGATCGGCACGAGGTCAGCGGGAACAGCCGACTCGACCACGCGCAGCAGCGAGGCCGACACCCAACCAGCGCTGCCATCCGGTAGTTCGACCGAGAACCACGTCCCATCGCTGTTGGCCTCCAGGATCGGCACGCTGCGGTTCGACGGCAGAGAGGTGATCACCGCGCCGTTCGGGCGGTTGCGAACATTGATCGCGGAGTCCGCCGCGACGAAGCCAACGAGATTCGCGGGCTGCTCCTGCGCGGCAGCGGTGAAAGCAAGCAGCGCCAGCAAGAAGACGAGGACGACAAGAAAGAATGCTTTTGTTTTCATGGATACACAGCCTTGAGTAATGCCTGTCCATATTTTAGACCCGAATCGGCAGCGCGTTGGTGATGAATACCGCCATTCAGTACACCCACGCCTGTACGAGCGTTCAGTATCCTGCCCCGGCGCGCGTGCTATAATTCGCGTATCGACCGCTCCCATCGAGGCATGTCGCATGTCCACGCGCAGCAAAGCCGAAACCGAGGCGCAAAAGCTGGAGCGCCGCAACCGCGAGCTGAGCATCCTCAACAGCATCGCCAAAGCGATGAACCAGGAAGTGGATCTGACGCGCGCGCTGAACGTCGCCCTTAAGCTGGTCGCGGAGCTGTTCGACCTCAAGACCAGTTGGATTTACCTGCTCAACGATGAGAGTGATTTTTACCTGGCCGCCGCACAAAACCTGCCACCCGCGCTGGCCGAACATCCACGCCGCATGACCGGGAGCTGTGACTGCCTGTGGTGCTACGAATATGACGAACTGCCCGACCCGGCCAATATCGCCTGCTCGCGCCTGGAAAATCTGGTGGTGGGCACAGCAGGGCTGCGTCAACACGCCAGCATCCCGCTGGACGCGCACGGTAAACCGCTCGGCGTCCTGAACGTCGCCAGCAGCGATTGGGACGACCTGAGCGCGGACGACCTGCGGCTGCTCTATCTGGTCGGGGATCTGCTCGGCATCGCCATCGAGCGCGCGCGGTTGTTCAGCCGCAGTGCAGAGTTGGGAGCCATCGAGGAACGTAACCGGCTGGCGCGCGAGATTCACGACACGCTGGCGCAGGGGCTGACGGGCATCACGCTGCACCTGGAAACTGCCGACGCGCTGCTGGAAACGGGCGCGCCGTCGGAACGGGTGCGGCAGATCATCGCGCAGACGCTGCAATTGACGCGCGATAACCTGGAAGAAGCGCGCCGCTCGGTCATGGACTTACGCGCAGCGCCGCTGGAGGGCAAGCCGCTCGATGAGGCCCTACGCGCGTTGGCGGAGGGTTGGGCATCGCGGCGCAAGGTGGCGCTGCACTTCGAAGTGGTGGGGAGCGTGCGCCCGCTGCCTGTCCGCATTCAGGTGGGACTGTACCGCATCGTGCAGGAGGCACTCACCAACATTGGCCGCCACGCCTACGCCCACAGTGTGAACGTGACGCTCAGCCTGATGCCCGACCAGGTGCGGCTGTCGATCAAGGATGACGGACGCGGCTTCGACCCGACGCAGGTAGACGGCGCGCACTACGGCCTGATCGGTATGAATGAGCGCGCCAACCTGCTCTCCGGCAGCCTGGAAGTGAGCAGTTCTCCGGGCGCGGGCACGGAACTTGAGGTGTTTATACCGTTGGAGACGCAGTCATGACCGAACCGATTCGCATCCTGGTCGTGGATGACCACCCGGTCGTGCGCGATGGGCTGATCGCTATCCTCAGCACACAGCCGGATTTCGTCATCGTCGGCAAGGCGGGCACTGGGGGCGAAGCGATTGCCCAGGTACAGGCGCTGCAGCCCGATGTGATGCTGCTCGACCTGGAGATGCCGGAGATGGACGGCGTGGAGGCGCTGCGGCGGCTGCGTGAGCTACAGACCAGCGTGCGCGCCATCGTCTTCACGGCGTTCGATACCGATGAACGCATCGTCAGCGCGGTGCAGGCCGGCGCACAGGGCTATTTGCTCAAGGGTGCGCCGCGCGAAGAAATCTTCACGGCGGTGCGCGTCGTCCACGCGGGCGGCTCGCTGCTACAGCCCGTCGTGGCATCCAAGCTGCTGCGGCAGGTCAGCGCGGAAACCAGCGCACAGCACGACCCGGATGCGCTCACGCCACGCGAGCAGCACGTCCTCAAGCTGCTGGCGCAGGGCTTGCAGAACAAGGAGATCGCCGCCGAGATGCACATCACCGAGCGCACGGTCAAATTTTACGTCAGCTCGATCCTGAGCAAGCTGGGCGCTGGCAACCGCACTGAAGCCGTGACGATGGCCGTGCAGCGCGGGCTGGTCAAGCTCACGTAACAGGCGGCTGGCGCGTGATGAAATAGGTGGCGAAGGCCGCGCCCGTCGCAATCGCCATCACCGCGACGATGACCGCCCAGGGAGGCAAGAAGATGCTATTCGCCAACGCCAGCACGAACCCCAGCGCCGCCGCAGCCCAAATCACCAGCAGCGCGATTAACCGGTGTGATGAAGTCATGGTGTATTCCTTGGTAAAGTTACTCGCCCTGCACTGAGTTTAACCAATCAGGCGCGCAATGCCATCAGTCAGATGGCTGAACTCTACCCTTTCGTACAGTGTCGCACTGCCCGCACGCCCGATAGCATAAACAGGTATCCCGTGAAATACTGGTAATGATGTCAGTATTTACTGCAAGATTTGGAGCAGTTCCTATGTCACAGCAACCCGTCCATATCGTCGGAATCGGCGGCACGCTCAAAAACCCCTCGAACAGCCTGCGCGCGCTGCGTTTCGCCCTGGATGCCGCCACATCGTATGGCGCGACCATCGACCTGCTCGACCTGCGCCAGCTTGACCTGCCGATGTACGACCCCGACCGGGAGCTGAACGACTACCCGCCGCAGGTGGTACGCTTCGTGCGCGCGCTGCACCGGGCGGACGGCCTGCTGATCAGCACGGCAGCGTATCACGGCACACTGGCGGGCGTGACCAAGAACGCGCTCGATTATCTGGAATTCCTCTCCGACCATCCGCGCCCGTACCTGCTGAACAAGCCCGTCGGCCTGATCGCGACGGCAGGCGGCGACCTGGCGGACGTCAACTCAATCAACGCCCTGGTGCATGTGGTGCATTCGCTGCGCGGGCTGGCGCTGCCGCTCTCCGTGCCGATTCACAACGCGAGCAAAGCCTTCGATGCCGACGGCCAGATCGTCAATGACAAGGTGCGGACACGCCTGAGTCAGCTTGGTAAGCTGGTCGTCGAGACCGCCGAACAGATGCGCCCAGAACCCGATAACGCCGAGGTGTAACGATGACCTTCCG
>JAEUQX010000413.1 GCA_016788625.1 Anaerolineae bacterium | reverse complement strand
GCTGCCTCACTTCCGGCAAAGGCGAATGATTCATGGCCTTCTCTATCTCGGCACATTCGGTCTCGTTTAGGTGGAAGTTTACTCGTCGGCTCATCCCGCCAGTTTAGCTCATTCGCTAATTTCTTTCGACTACTGGCTTAGGATTATCGCACTGGAGCATGGTTCATGCCCCCTCAAGTCCTTGTGGTCGAAGACAATCGGATGCTGCGTACTCTGTTCGCCTCCGGGCTGACCGGGTTCGGTTATGGTGTGACCGAGGCTGGGAGTCTGGAGCAGGCACGGCAGGTGCTGAACGAGACACGCAAGCCGGATATGATCCTGCTCGATTTACAGCTCCCCGACGGCAGCGGCGAAACGTTGATTCAGTTTGTTCGCGAAGAATTGGGATTACCGGAAATCCGCATCGTCGTGGCAACGGGCATCCCAATTGATGAACAGCATCTGCTCGGCATCGGTGCAAACGCCGTGCTGCAAAAACCCATCGAGTTCAATGCGCTCTACGCTGCGCTGGCAGGCACATCCTGACGGTCTATAACGACTCCAGGTGCGCGGCCACCCAGGCCTGATACGCCGCTCGCAGCGCCTGGGTGATCGTGCCAGGTTTGCCTGCGCCAATCTGAATCCCGTCAATCTCCACAACGGGCATGATGCCCCGACTGCTGCTGGTGATGAATGCCTCGCTCAGTTGCGGCAGATCGCTCACGTGCACGGCCTGGCGTTCCAGCGGGATGATCGGCGGCGCGACCTCAAAGACGATCTGCTGCGCGATGCCCGGCAGCACGCCCTCGCCTGCCGTCCGCAGGCAGCCATCCAGAATGGCATAGAAGTTGCTGTTGATCCCTTCCAGGATTTGCCCACGCTCATCCAGCAGTAAACCCGTATACATGCCCGGCTGAAGCGCGATCTGCTCACGGTCGTGCATCCAGCCTGTGCTCTTGGCCGAGGGATTGTGGCGCGCGCTGTTGGGTAGGGTCTGGCAGCACACACCCTCGCTGAACAGGCTGGCAGGATACGCGCCGAATGGCTCAATCGAGAGGATCAGCACCTCCGGCTGTTCGCGACCGACGGTGATGCGAAAACGCACATCGCCATACCCCGACTCGCTGATCATCTGCCGCAGCGCCGCCCGCAGCCGCGCCCGGTCGAGCGCCAGCGCGATCTGTTCACGCCGCGCTGAGTCTTCCAGGCGGTCGAGGTGTGCAGTGAGATTGAGCACCTTGAAGGTTTCAAAGGTATTGGCGACCGTATACACGCCGTCGTGTGGTTCATGGCGCGCAGCCTCGACCAGCGAGTCGGCGCTGTAAGGGGCAGGCTGCACCCCATGCGACGTGAGCAAGCGTATCAGGCAGGGCATCATTTACTCCTTCAAAAATGTGGCGCGCGCCCAGGCCAATGTGCGTTCAAAAGCATCCTGCTGACTGACGATAGGCGCATAACCAAAATCACGCGCTGCCTTGCGATGATTGAACCAGAAATCGCGCGCCGTCGCCGCGACCGCATAACGCGAGAGCAGCGGCGGCTTACCACCACGCCAGCGATAGAGCTGTTCGGCAGCACGCGCCAGCAGCATCGCCAGCCCCTCCGGCAGGCGCGACTCGCGGTACTGAATGCCGAGCGCGTCGAGGTAAGGCTTGAAGAAG
>JAEUQX010000406.1 GCA_016788625.1 Anaerolineae bacterium | reverse complement strand
ATCCTAAGCAGTTTATCCACCTGTGGTGTTTTCGCACCAAGATAGTCATGCACATCATTTAAGGTGATAACGTCGTTGCGATAAGCATCAAGTACAGTAGTAACATACTTTCCTCCATGCCATTTCGCCAACATCCGATCTCGCGCTGGTGCTCCCGGTTTCTTTTTCTTACCTGCACGTCCTTCCGCTTCTTCTTTGTACTGCTGGCGTTTTGCACGATAGAAGTCCGCCGAGACTACTTGAATAGTGGTTAATCTACGTACAACGACTTCACGACTTACTTTAAAGCGACTGGCTAATTTTTCAATCTCATCGTCTGACCACTCCCACCCAGGACGATGTTGGCGTACAGTGGGTTCTTCTAACAGCGCTTTAGTTGGAACCAAAAACTCCGCCGCAAATTGATTGCAGAATACTTCGATCTGCTCGTCTGGTGTAAAAGCACTCATTATTTCAATAACATCGCTAATCCCAGAGACTCGTTTTAACAGATGTCCAAGTTCATGAAAGAGTGTAAATATTCTACCAGATGCGGCGTCAGCACCGTTCAACAAAATTATCGGTAATGTCGGCATACTGATAGCAATGCCACGCATTTCTTGCAGTTTTACTCCCTCACCTTGATAAAAACCAGTTTGGAAAACAAGTACACCTACTGCTTCTATGATTCTAGACCAGTGCCTAAAAGCAGTGTTGGGATTGTCCCAACTGAATTGCTCTTCCAGAGACACATTAAGACGGATACGCACTCGCTCCGCAAGCGTTTCCGGGGTATCGTCTTGAGAAGCCGATAGCTCAAAAGTGGGAGTATCTATTGCTTGTTCTTCCATAAGTGAAAGAACAACTTCGCGGCGTTCTTCGGCTTTCTTCAGTTCAAGCAAAAGGGCAGGTGAAAGTTTCTGTTTCTCTGTATCAGGTAAACGACGAAAGTCTCGGAGATCAAGCGCAGAAAAAGGCTTATCGAATTTGCTTGGCCGTTTGGGTAAAAAAAACACAGCCAATGGCCGTTTATAGACATTGGATATTTTTCGCAATTGAGTTACGGTAGGCTGTGCGTCACCGCTTTCCCAACTGCGAAGTTTATCTTCAGATATGCCGATTTTCTTGGCGGCGTGGGTCATATCGTAGCCGATACTTTGCCGTGCCCATACCAATAGATCGGCTTCAATGGGTGCAAATACCCTACTTGACATGGCTAATGGCTGACATTTTAGTTAGTGTTGTATCATTAAACCAGTGAGCTGCTATCCAGCCGATTGCATCTATTATAGAGAATGATTTGGACTGGACAAATTGCGTAGGTTCAAACCAATCATATCAGAAAATTTGTTCTAAATCTATGCCCAATATGACTGACCGCCTGCCCTTTACCGAGTATCGCCTGAGCGAAGCCCCCGCTGTTGATCTGCTGCGCGCGCTCGGCTATACCTACATCCCCGGCGCGAATCTGGCGGCGCAGCGCACCAGCTTGCGCGATGCGGTGCTGGTCGGTCAGCTTGAGGCGGCAATCTGGCGTATCAACCCGCACCTGACCGACGCCAACGTGACTCAAGCCGTCCGCCGCATGACCACCGTCGAAGCGGCGGGGCTGATGGAAGCGAACAGCCGTGTCTACAGCGATCTGGTCAATTATTTCTCGCTGCCGCAGGACACGCCGCAGGGGCGCATCAGCCAGACGGTGCGCGTGATCGACTTCGAGAACCCGCGCAACAACACCTTCGTGGTCAGCAATCAATTCGAGGTGCTGGGCGAGCGCGACAAAATCATCCCCGATGTGGTGGTGTTCGTCAACGGGCTGCCCCTGGCGCTGATCGAGTGCAAAAGCCCGACCATCCCGCACCCGCTGCAAAACGCCATCGGGCAGATGATCCGCTACCAGTCGCAAGCGCCGCGCGCCTTCGAGCATAATCAACTGTGTGTCGCCACCTGCGGCGCGTCGGCGGCGTATGCGCCCATCGGGGCGGACGCGCGCTTTTACCTGCGCTGGCGCGACCCCTGGCCGCTCAAACGCGAGCAGATCGCGCAGATGGTCGGGCGCGACCCCACCGCGCAGGATCTGCTGCTGGCGGTGCTGTTCGAGCCGTCGCGCCTGCTCGACCTGATCCGCAATTTCACCGCCTACGAGACCGAACGCGGGCGCACGGTCAAGAAGCTGGCGCGTTACCAGCAGTTCCGCGCCGTCAACAAGGCGATGGAGCGCATCGTGCGGGCGCGCTCACACCGGGAACGCGGCGGGGTCATCTGGCACACCCAGGGCAGCGGCAAAAGCCTGACGATGCTGTGGCTGGCGCTCAAGCTGCGCCGCCCGGAAGCGCATCAGGCGGCGCAGATGGGCGAATTGGTCAACCCGACGGTGCTGATCGTCACGGATCGGCGCGACCTCGACAAACAGATCAGCGGTACGTTCCAGCGCTGCGGTTTTCCCAACCCGGTGCGCGCTGAAAGCGTCGCCGATCTGGAGCATCTCTTGCGCCAGGGCAGCGAAAAAACGATCCTGACGACGGTGCAGAAGTTCCAGACGGCGCAGGGGCAGACCTATCCCGAAATCACCCAGGACAGCAACATCGTCGTCATGGTGGACGAGGCGCACCGCACCCAGTACAAAGGGCTGGCGACCAACCTGCGGACGGCGCTGCCCAACGCGATTTACATCGGCTTCAGCGGCACGCCCATCGACAAAAAAGACCGCAGTACGCCGCGCACCTTCGGCAGCTACATCGACACCTACACCATTCAGCAGTCCGTCGAAGACGGCGCGACGCTCGAAATCCGCTACGACGCCCGCCTGCCCGATCTGCGCGTCGAAGGCGCGACGCTCGACCAGTTGTTTGAGCGCATGTTCCGCGACCTGACGCCGGAGCAGCGCCGCGAACTGCGGCAGAAGTACGCCAACGAGCGCGCGATTGCCGCCGCGCCGCAGCGGGTACGCGCCATCGGCATGGACTTGCTCGACCACTACGAGACGCACATCGCGCCCAACGGTTTCAAGGCACAGGTGGTCGCGCAGGATCGCCACACTGCCATGCTGTATTATCGCCTGCTGGAAGAACTCAACGCGCCGGAGTGCGCGCTGGTCATGTCCGCCACCAATGACGACCCGCGCGACTGGCTGCCGTATGCCGGCGACTCAACGCAACACGAGGCGGTCAAGGCGCGCTTTCTCAATCCCGATGATCCGCTGAAAATCGTCATCGTCTGCGACATGTGGCTGACGGGCTTCGACGCGCCCATCGAACAGGTGATGTACCTTGACAGTCCACTGCGCGAGCATAACCTGCTGCAAGCCATCGCCCGCGTCAACCGCACCGCACCGGGCAAGGATTACGGGCTGGTGGTCGATTACTGGGGCATCGCCGCCGATCTGCGCGTGGCGCTGGAGATGTTCAATCCCGACGATGTGGCCGGGCTGCTCAAGCCGCTGGACGATGCCCAACAGCTTGCCGAACGGCACCGCGACGCGATGCGTTTCTTTACAGCAGTTAACCCCGATGATCTGTATGCCTGCATCGCCCTGCTCGCGCCGGAAGATGTGCGGGCTCAGTTCGACATTGCGTTTCGGCGTTTCGCGCAGACGATGGATATGGTCATGCCCGACCCGGCGGCCAATCCCTATCGGGTGGATTTCGCCTGGCTGGGCAAAGTTCGGCAGGCTGCGCGCAACACCTACCGCGACGAGTCGTTTGAGCTGTCACCCTTGGGGGCAAAGGTACGGGCGCTCATTGACGATCACATCCGCGCGGTGGGTATGGAGCATCTGCTCGACGAGCCGATTCCGGTGCTGGATGCGCGTTTCGCCCTGTACGTGGACAGCATTACCGAGCCGCGTGCCAGGGCGCAGGAGATCGAACACGCGCTCCGCCACGAAATCCGCGTGCGGCTGGAAGAAAACCCGGTCTTTTACGACTCACTGCGGAAGCGGCTGGAAGAACTGATCGAACTGCACCGTCAGCAGCGTCTCACCGATCTGGAACTGCTGACGGGCGAACTTCGGCTGCGCGATGAACTGATCGAACACCAGCAGCGCGAAAATGCGCTCGGTCTGGACGTGCATGAGCGTCCCTTTTATGACCGCCTCAAGCTGGTGTTTGACGAAGCCGCCGCCCCGGAACAGATCGTTGACGCCGCTCACGCAATCGTCGGCAGCCTGCACCGCCTGACGGTCATTGACTGGACAGCGCGCGAGGACATCAAACGGCAGATGCGCCAGACGGTGAAACGCCAGCTCCGGGGGCTGCACGTCCCGCGTGAGCAGATCGAGCCGCTGGCGCTGGCGTTGGTCTCGCTGGCGGAAGTCTGGCTCAAAGGGTGAGCGTCGGCCCGTTCACCCGCAGCCACTCGCGCCGCTCGGCGTAATCCGGCAGCACCGCCCGCAGCAGTTCCCAGAACGCCGGCGAATGATTCGCCACCTTCAGATGACACAATTCATGGACAGCGATGTAATCCACTATCGGGATGGGCGCCATGATGAGCCGCCAGTTGAGGGTGATCGTACCTCTGGGCGTGCAGCTTCCCCAACGCTTCTCCAGGTCACGGACGACAATCTTGTCCGGCGCGATTCCTAGTTTCGGCGCATACAGCGCGACCTGCGCCGGGAGCTTCTGCTGCGCCTGGCGCAGATACCACTGTTGCAAGGTGTCGCGCACCAGCGCCCGCCGATCCCAGACCGGCAGCGATGGCTTGACGGTGACGATCAACTGCCCGCCGCGCATGACAACGAACGGTTTGCGTTCAGCGCGCTCCTCGACTACCAGCGTATGCGGGTGACCGAGCAGGGCAAACTTCTCGCCGGAGATGAACTCTTTGCGCGGCGGCTGTGCGGCAATCTGGTCAAGCGCCTGAAGTTTGTTCAGAATCCAGGGCGCTTTTTTGTGCAGAACTGCCTCAAGCTGCGACTCGTTCAAATCAGCCGGAGCAGTGACCTCCACCCCATGCTCAAGCTCGACGGTGATCGTCACTGCCTTCGCCTCGGCAGCGCGAATCAGCAGGTACGGGATGACCGTCGAGCCGTAGGTGAAAGCAGCGTAAGTCATGCGGGTGATTCGTTGCCTATCTGTGCGAACGGTTGAATACCATCATAACACCGCCTCGCGCCGGGTAGAAATGGTGTCAGAGCTTCAGTGAGAGGTTTCTTTCAATGGATTGTTACTGAGAGGGAGCACGCCACAGACTTCGTAGCGATGCTCCCATATATGAATAGCGATTGGTGGTTATAGAGGCCAATCGCGAAGCATTCTTTCGGTCTCTTCTGCGTGACTGCTTTCGTCACGCACCATGTCCTCTAATTGCACCACCAAACCTTTGTCGCCCAACGTTTCCGCCTCTTTCGCCCGTTGGGCATAGTCGCTGGCGGCTTGCTGTTCGGCAGCCAGGACGGTTTCGAGCATTTTTTGGTTGGTCGCCGCAACCGGCACAGAGCGCGGGTGTGTGGTGGGTTCGCCGCCGAGCGCGACGATCTTATTGGCAAGAAACTGAGCGTGTAGCTGTTCATCCGCTGCCTCAGTGAGGAAAAACTGCGCAAGTTGAGGGCGATACGGACCGGTCGCTTTGGCGGCATAAGTCAGGTACTGGATAATTGCACCCAGTTCACCTGCAAGGTCTTTGTTGAGGTGATCGATCATCATGTGCTTGTCCATTAGGTCTGTCCTCGTATAGATTCACTGGTTGACATCGAACTCATGCGTTCTTCGCATCCATACGAAACAAAATCACTTGAGTTCAGACTAAGCCTATCACCCAGGCGATTCGCATTCCTTGACTTTTGTCGAGTTTGATGGAGTATTACTTATCAGACCCTGCTTTGGCCTCCAGGCCGTTGTAATCGAGGATCTGGATCTGGTGTCGCTCCACCCGGATCAACTGCTCTTTCGCCAGGCTGCGCAAAGCGCGATTGAGTACATCGGGGACCGTGCCGAGCCGATTCGCCAGTTCTGCCTGGGTTGCCCAACGGGGCCGCTGCAACTGCTCGGCGGTGGATTGATCGATCAGGTAACGGGCCAGGCGGGATTCAATCGTGCGCAGCGAAAGGTCTTCCACCATAGCAATGAGCTGCTGAACACGACCTGCCAGACGCTGGATAACGACGCGGGCCAGTTCTGGATAGTCATCCAGCAGCTTCAATATGACCTTTTGTGGGATGAGCCACAAGATTGTCGGTTCAAGCGCGATGACCGTCGCGGGATTGGTCGATTCGACAAAAACACCAATCGCATTAAATACCTCACCCGGTCCGATGAAATGCAGCACCTGTTCACGGCCATCAGGTGACATTTTAACCGCCTTGAGCCAGCCCTGCTGGACAATATAAAGCGCAACCTCCTGCTCACCCTCCAGGAAAACCACCTGACCCGTATCGTATTGCTGTCTGATCGTCTGTCCGGCGATCATCGCTACAAGGGCGGCATCGACATCCGCGAAGTAGGGAACTGCGGTTAAGGCCTGGATCGCCTCATCGCTTGCATCCATTCTCTTCCTGTTTCTACTGAATTGATCCCGAATAAACGATCCGTTCATGCCATCTATTGTCGTCCGACTAGACAAGACCTGCAAGATTCATGCATCTCAAATTCGACAAAAGTCGAGGACGTCGTCCTTTTCGTGTCTTATGCTGGGCACAGTAGGAAGAAGGTACACAAACATGGCACAACCTACTCGAGAAGAGCGCCCTGTACCCAGCATTGATGCCAACCGCTGTACGGGCTGCGGTCTGTGTGTCGTGGTATGCCCAACCAGCGCACTTGCAATGAGGGGATCGATTGCGGTTGTCGTAAATCCTCAGGCGTGTACCTATACCGGTGATTGCGAACGCATTTGTCCAGAGCAAGCCGTCAGCCGCCTTTTTCAGATCATATACATCCATAAGGAGACGACCTTGATACCGTCCACATTTTATCCAGATTGGCGCGAGAAGGCTATCTTTTCGTCTGTAGGCCCACAGCCACAGGTATTGGCAGAAAACGAGAAGCTCAAAGTCATTGTTGGCAGCCTCGATGTTGGACAGAGGATTCCACTGCATCCTGAGGCGCTGGCGGTGTATCACTTTCTCGAAGGAACCGGGTGGATGACCGTTGATGATGAACGGTATCCCATTACTTCAGGAGCGACGGTCATCACAGCAGAAGGCGCCAAACGCGGCGTAGAAGCCGAAACCCGTCTGGTTTTTCTCGCCGTACGCATTGCTTGATTAGAGAGATTAAATTAGGAGGTACGCGATGACATTCGTGACGTTTATGACCAGCAGTCGGGGGCGGATGATGCGCGTGGTCATGGGCATCATCCTGATGTCCGTTGGTTGATTGGTGGTCAAGGATACGTTGGGGACGGTACTCGCGCTTATCGCGCTGGTGCCGATTGCAGGCGGGCTGCTCGACTTCTGCGTAGCAGTGTGGTGATGGGATATCCGTTCAGCGGGGAAAAAGCTCGCGAACAGCTCGCCCAGGAACGCCGCCGGTAAGACCCCAGGATTTTGAAAGACACCCGAATACGGAGGAGAAATCTTGTGTTCAATCCCTATTATGTCGTGACCTTTCTGTTCGTTGCGCTGGCAGTGCTGGGTGCGCTGGACGCCTCGTTAATCAATCTCCAACTTCTGCCCGCGTTTGCCGGGCTGCGCTGGATGCGGGTGCATTTCATTACGCTGGGCGCGCTGACGGAGTTCGCGTTTGGCATTTTGCCAAATGTGGTCGCTGCGCGGGCCGGGCTGCCACGCCCTCGAATCCGGTGGGATATCTGGGTGACGTTGAATCTGGGTCTCCTCGTCCTGTTAATTGGGATTCCGATGGTCAATGCTGTGCTTATTACTACTGGCGGCACACTGATATTCGTTGCAGCCACGCTGCTCATGGCGCAGTTGGCAAAGATGTGGGCCGGGCGGGCTGACGGCAAGTCACAGTTCGGACGCAAGTTCTACATCGCGGGATTGGCTTACCTGCTGCTGGGAATCATCGTGGGCACCGGCTTATGGCAAGGCTGGAGCGGCTGGCTGCAAATCAAAGTGCCGCTTGAAGTCCATATCCATGCCAACAACTGGGGCTTTATGTCGCTGGTGTTTGCCGGGCTGCTCGTTGACCTGTATCCGAGTTTTGCCGGACGCTCGCTGGCCTGGCCGCGCTCAATCACCCCGATCTTCTGGATGATGACCCTGGGCGCACTGGGATTGGTGCTGGGGCCGTGGTTTCAGTCCAACCTGTTTTCGGTTCCAGGGCTGATTCTGCACCTGAGCGCGACGATCTGGATGCTGTTAAATGTTATTAAACCCTTTGTCGGCGACCGCAAACTGTGGACTCCGGGAATGCTGCACCTGATCACATCCTATGCATGGATTCTCGCGCCGGTCCTGATTGCACCGCTCATCATCCTGGAAGTGCCGGGATTCCCCGGCGCCGGCATCGAACAGAACGCGCCGCAAGCCCTGATTTATGGCTGGGTACTCCAGTTCGGCTATGCAATCATCCCATTGATCTTTCGCCGCGCCTTCCTGCCCGATTCACCGTCGAAACTTGGCGGGAACTGGTTCAGCCTGATCGCCGTGCATCTAGGTGGGATTTTCCTGTGGGCGGGCATTTTCCTCCACGAATCGCAGGCGACATTGCATGGGGTGGCCTACGGCCTATGGTTTATTTCGATGCTCCCAATCGCCTATGAACTATGGCAGATTGTCCGCAGCGGAATAAGTAACTTACAGGATCAAGCATCGTCCACAACTGCGGCAGAGATCGGCGACTGAGGTTAGGCAGGAGCAACACGCGATGGAAATCGCCAAAGACACGCGGGTATCCGAGGATTGGTCTGAACCGGAATGCTTCAGGCCAACTGCAATCCTGCGTTTGAGGGCATGTTCAATTTCAGTAACATCAGAAAGGAGTATCTGACCATGCAGTCAATCAGACGTATCGTAGTTCTCAGTATGCTGGTTGGGTTGATCGGAGGCCTCGCGTTTGGTATCAGCAGCACCAGCGCCCAGGACGTCTCCACGACCTATCGTTGGGACATTTTCCAGTTCATTGACGACGATCCCTTCACGGCAGGCGAGGGCGGCGTTGCCTACGCCTATGCCCAGGACAACACGATCATCATGCTCACCGGTTCCGGGACCTTTCAACTGACTGACTCGGCTGCTGTTACCGGAGGCGGCACCTGGACGACCTTTCCGGAGCACGGGATGCGGCCTACGGGCGAGGGGACATATACGGTGACAGAACTCATCAGCTTTGTGGAAGCGCCGGGAACAATCCCCCCTGTCATTGGGGACACCATCGGCGCGCGCACGGATGCGCGTGCCGGGCTGGCTGTGCTGCGCATTGAGTATAGGGATGCGGATGGCAGCCCAGCAGGGAACGGTATACTCACGGTGAGCAGCCGCCTCCCCGTCGATTCGCCTCCCTCGATGTTCGATGGAATCACAGTATCCAAAGATTTCGTGGCGTTCTGGAATCGTTATGAGCCGGTACGCGGCATCAATGCCAATCGTGCTGTTTTCCACCTGATCCCTGTAACCTCCAGCTAGCGAAAACGGCAGAGACGCACCCGTTCACCTCGCTTTTCGACAAAGTCAAGGAACATAGATCGCTCAGGCTCACATAAGCGTAGAGCCTGAGCGGTTATGTTGCGAGGAAAACAAGGTATCTTAGCGAGATTCCTGTTATTTCATGTTTATCAGGATAGCGCAGTGCATAATTGACCGCGTAACGATTGCCGGGTCATTAAAAGCATTCTCCAAGTATCGCAACGCCAACATCTGCTAGAATGTAAGAAGCTAATTGTTGCAAGCCGAATTTACATTCTTGGGATGGCAATGGTCAGAAATCACATCCGTTCCATTGTTTACTTTGAAGGGATTGCTGAAGACGAACTCACATATGTTGCTGGAAACAGCCTGCTGCGGACCTTCTCATCTGGTCAAGCGATTTTTATTGAGGGCGAGCCAGCCGAAGGATTGTGGATTGTCGAAATCGGGAATGTCAAAGTATTTAAGCTTAACCCGGATGGTGGCGAGCATATCCTCCACTTCCGCAGCCCCGGCAAGAGCTTTAACGACATTGCCGCATTGGATGGAGGCCGTAATCCCGCCAATGCTGCCGCTTTGAGTGCCGAGGCGCAGGTCTGGTTGATACCTTCTGATGTCATTACCCATATTCTGACGCATAACCCACAGGTTGCATTAAACGTGATTCGCTTGATGGCGATGCGTGTCCGATCACTGGTTACACAGATTGAAGATCTGGCGCTCTACTCCGTCATGGTGCGGTTGGCGCGTTTCCTGCTCAAGCAGGTAGAAGACCCTTCCCTCAGCGGACCTGGTGTGACCCGCACTGCGATTGCAGCCCACATCAACACCACCCCGCAAACCATTAGCAATGTCCTGCGCTCACTAGAGGAATCGGGTGCGATTCAGTTTGATCGACACCGGATTATCATCGTGAACGAAAGCCTCCTGCGTTCCATCGCCATGCTCTAATCGGTTCCATACTCCCAATCCGTGAAAGACGTCATATCCCTCTTATCACGCATGTCGCCCAGACATCGGCTTTTAATCCAGCTTAAATACAGCATGGCCCATTTCTCCTATTATAGAACTGTATTCAGCAGTGCAGGAAACAACTTCTCGCGATCAAAGTGAGCGGAAAGAAAGCCAAAATGAAATCCAAACAACTTCTGGACGATCTCGAATTTCATGATCCTGTACCTTTTGCGCAACCCCTGCTGGTCGATCAGCACAGCCGCATCTTACGCTGGATGCTCAAACCGGGCCAACAGATAGGGGAACATCAGGTGCCGGATTTCCCATTCTACGTCGTGGTCATCAAAGGGCGGGGCATGTTTGCAGGGGCCGACGGACACGAACGCGAGTTCGGTCCAGAGTCGCTGCTCATCTTTGAACCCGGTGAAACCCATACTGTTCGCGCCCTGGACGAAGCGTTGGTTTTCATCAGCTTCTTGCAGTCAGTGGACAGCATGAGGCCAGACCGGACGGGCGGCGAAATCGGGCGCGACCACGAATAACTCAGGAGAGGGCTGACTGATGGCTTCGGAATGGATGCCCCGGATTGATCGAGTAGCATGTACAGGCTGCGGCGATTGTATCGCTGTCTGCCCGACTAAAGCATTAGGTTGGCGGGATAGCAAAGCCCTAGTGATCCACCCGCCGTTATGCACGTATTGCGCTGCCTGCGAAAACGTTTGTCCGGTTAACGCTGTCGAACTGCCCTATTTGATCGTGAGAGGTGAGTTGCGAGAGGGTGGCGAGTCTTAAATGCTAGCCTTATCCCGTTGGTTTATCAAGGTCGGGATGCTGTACTTTATCTCTGGCTTGATGCTGGCGGCGCTCCTGCTCGCTCAGCCGGTTATGGGCTGGTCAGCGCGTTTGCAGGTGCTTCGCCCGGTTTACCTGCACTTTTTGTTCATTGGCTGGGTCACGCAGGTCATCATGGGTGTGGGTTATTGGATGTTCCCGAGATTTTCAAAGGAAAAACCGCGCGGAAGCGAAAAACTCGGATGGACAGTATTGGCGCTGCTCAACATAGGGTTGATTCTGCGTACCATCGGAGAACCCGCAATGGCGCTATCACCCCGATCTGAATTCGGCTGGATGTTGGTAACAGCCTCCCTTTGCCTGTTACTGGCGGGTTGGGGCTTCATCTTCAACACCTGGGGACGGATCAAGGAGCGTTAAGGATGCCAAAGCTGAGTGTTTGGCTGGTCCGAGCCTCGTTGATCCACATGGGAATCGGGTTTCTCTTTGGTTCGCTAATTCTGCATCACAAAGGAATCCCAATTTACATCTGGACTTGGAAACTGCTCAATCCGCATATCGAATTGATGATCTTCGGCTGGACAATCCAGTTTGTCATGGGTATTGCCTTCTGGATACTCCCCCGTTTCAGCGGTGAATATCGCTATGGCAGGGTTCATTTGGGTTGGTGGAGTTTTGCCCTGCTCAACGGTGGCGTCCTGCTCACCGCGGCGAGCGCATGGTTCGCATCTGGTTGGCTGTCGCTGGTGGGGCGATTAGCTGCGCTCGGCGCTGTTGTCCTGTTTGTAGTCGTAATCTGGCCGCGTGTCAAACCCCTGGGCGGCTACGCGGTTTCGCAGAATTCTTAAGTTTGACCGATCAGGAGAAAAATCATGACCCAACTTGATGTACGCACTATTCCACCTCGTGACCGTCACCCGATGATCTTCAACCTGTTCGACAGCCTGCAACCGGGCGAGGCGTTTGAGCTAGTCAACGATCATGCGCCGACTCCGCTGTATTACCAGTTCTTGCACGAGCGCACTGATCAGTTTACGTGGGAGTATCTGGAAAAAGGCCCGGACACCTGGCGCGTTCGCATCACCCGCACGGCCAACGGAGCCTGAGCGGTGAACGACAACTACACGCTCATCGATAACCTGGCAGGGCTGATAGAGACGATCCCGCCCGAAAGTATCGTCAGCCGCACATTCTATCGAGATGACCATCTGAAAGCGATCCTGTTCGGTTTCGATACCGGGCAGCAGCTTTCCGAACACACCTCCAGCCAGTCTGCCGTGATTCAGATTGTGCAAGGGGAAGCCACTGTTACACTGGGCAATGATACTCATGAACTCAGTGCCGGGGCATGGGTGCATATGCCGCCCCGCCTGAAACACAGCATCACCGCCAAAACACCACTGCTGATGCTCCTGTTAATGCTCGGCGCGGAATGAAGGCTAAAGATCGTGACCACTTTACACTATATTCCCCGTGTACTCATGCTGTTGACAGTCATTGTCGCCCTGTTGGGGGGCTTAGGTTCTGGGTTGGCGCGGCTAGGCTGGCAAATGGATTCAATGAGCCAGAACTGGATTTTAATCCACGGACCATTGATGATTTCCGGCTTTCTAGGGACACTTATTTGTCTGGAACGGTCTGTCGCGCTGGCTTCGCGCTATCGCTGGAGTCTGGTTGTTCCCGCAGTTAACGCCCTGGGCGCAGGGCTGCTGCTGGTGATGCGCGATGCGCCAGCGGCGAAACTTCTGCTGACCATGGGCAGTCTGGGATTGCTAGTGCTGTTTGGCTTCATGCTGCGGCTGCACCCCTCTCGTGATGTGGTCATTATGGCGGTAGGGACGCTGTGCTGGCTGATCGGAAATGCGCTGTGGTTCGCAGGGCAGCCTATCTATCAGGTGGTTCACTTGTGGACGGCATTTCTCATCCTGACGATTGTAGGCGAACGACTGGAACTCTCACGGGTGCGACGCCTGACACGCACCAGCAAGAACCTGCTGACGCTGGCCGTCGGGGTTTATCTGGCCGGTGGTGTGCTGACCATTTTGGATTTGAGTACGGGTGTACGCGTGTTAGGTGTTGGAGCAGTATTGATGGCGGGTTGGCTGCTATGCTACGACATCGCCCGCCGCACGATCTATCAAAGCGGTCTGCCACGCTATGTTGCCGCCTGCCTGTTGGCGGGGTATGTCTGGCTTGGCTTTGGTGGCCTGCTGGCGCTCTGGCATGGGGCAATCTACGCCGGGCCGGATTATGCAGCCGTACTCCACGCTTTCCTACTGGGTTTTATGTTCTCAATGATTTTTGGGCATGCCCCGATCATCATCCCTGCTCTGACTAACCTCCAATTGAAATACTCCCCGATATTCTATGGACATCTGGTCTTGCTCCACATCACTCTGATATACCGCATGTACGGCAATCTACTTGGAGATTTTTTGGCACAGCAGCAGGGCGGCTTGTGGAACGTCATAGCGCTACTGCTCTTTATGGCAGTCATGGCGCTGACTGTGCTTCGTTCCAATATCGGGCAGCGCATCGGTGTCCGAGTATCCCAGTAAACATATCAGAGAAACCAGATGCCGCTGAATCAGGCTTCTAATGGCTGCCAGAATTCGATCCGATGCCCTTCGGGATCGAGCAGGTAAAACAATCGCCCACCCCACTTTTGTCGGATCGATGTGACCTCGATCCCCTGCTGTTGTAAGGCGTTGTGTGTTGCATCGACATCAGCAACCTGCCAGGATAGGGTAATGCCCTGACCATCAACACTTTGAATAGTTGCTCGTCGTTCGTCGGCGATGCTCAGATAAACACCGTTCGTGAGTTGGAACTCGACAAACCAATCGGTTTGATGCGAGACAAAAAACTCCAGGACATCCCGGTAGAACGCCACAGTTTCAGACCATTTCTGACAATAGAGGATCGTATTTGTTTGTTCAACCTTCATTAAAAATGTCCTTGTGTCTATGCCTCCATCAGGGGGCGTCTCACATCGTCGTTTCAGGGTAAAGTTATGAGCCTCCTGCGCTAGAATAGATACAATCACGCCGATGCGTCGTCAAGCGACCAATCTCGGCGTAGAACTCTCGCTTTTCCTGTTCCTGGGCGGCTTCTTTCCCGTGCAGTCATTCTCCTTCGCTCAACTGAACAGGCTGACGATCCTACTTAACGCCTGGTCACACCACTGCGACACCGGGTTGGGATGTACCTCGTACGCTAATGCCACTTGGCTAAGGATTTTATCCTCCCGGAATGCGTCTCGCGCGACGTTCACCTTGAATTCTGAGCCGCAACTGAGTCTCATAGCGTTTTTCGATCTACTGATTTTAAAGCCATTTTACTGTCCAATTTTGGAGTACATCATAGCGGGCGCATCCCAAACAGCAAGCGCAGTACAGGGCTGCGGCGAATAAACAAGTGGTAGAGCAGAAAAGAGGCGACAAAACTGAGAGCGGTTATGAGGACAAAAAGCACCTCTACGCTGAAAGGCAGTTGTATCAGAAAGTAACACACCCCTGATGGATAGCTAACCTTTAGGCTGCGCATCCGAATGACCATGTGTCTGAACAACACCGTATATGAGCAGCGCTATGAATGAAAGTACGGCAACTGCATTGATCATGCCGGCCCACTTTCGCCCATCAAAAGCCTGGATGAGATTGCTATATTCTCGCAGCAAAACGGAGACATGTAGGAGTGCAAGCGTGACATAGAAGATGGGTCGATACGTGATTTGCCGACCCGTCAAAGCCGGTATGATGAGTGGCGCATGTCCGAACACCATCGAGAAAACAAAGCCGGCCAGAACAGCATGAACGACAGCGTCATAATTGAACCCAGCATACACGGCACCTAGCATTATTCCCAAGATGCCGCCCACTGCCAGCCAAAGATACCCCGTGAGCAGACAGACGGCAATATAGCGCGTGAGTCCTGTAAGGCGCACGCTGCGTCCGGCAATGTCAAAACGCAGCAACCATAAGGCAACGAGAAGCTGTCCCAAGCCTGCCAGACGCACACCGGCATCGAGCGATGCAACGACCAGGGTAACTCCCCCAAAATACACAACGATCGCGGCAATAAGTAGTCGTTCAGTATGATGAGTTAGCCGCCCTACACGCGACAGCTCCAACCGCTCACCCACAATAGTCAGTGCCAGGAAAGCAATCCAGCTATGCACGACGAGATAGAGCGGTTGATTGACCAACCACAGCAGGTTGCCAGCCGCCCACAGCCCCGCTCCGGCACACATGATCACCGTGTGCAGAGACCAATAATGCCGTTTGGTTGCGGTATAGGCATAGATCAATACCAGGCAGCTACTGCCTGCCAGCAAAAGAAACCGGGCGAGCAGTTCCGCCCCAAATAGGAGCAGTACAAGACCGCCAAAGGCGCTTAAACCAGGCGCTATATATGACCAGTGCCAGTGTTTACGTGTGATTGCTGCGACGGCAACGGCTCGCTCTAAAGAAATCAGAGTTCCAAACAAGCCCCCTATCATCAACGGGCCGTGCATACCGATGAGTGTTGGACGCAGCACCGGCAGCGACCACCCAGCGCGCTGCAACGCCGCCCATCCGCCAGCCAGCATCATCACAATAACCAGCCCAAACAAGGGAAAACGCAGGTTGGAGAAGGGATTAGCGTCCTTATTCATTGGACATCATCCGTGTTTCCTGATTCACGAGCTGCATCACCAACAGCGATTTTGTCGTGACACTATGCTTGAGGTGCGGCGAGATATACATCCATGCACCGCTTTCTGCTTTATAACTATGTTCAGATAAGGACTGCCCGACGGCAAAATCGAACAACACAACTTTCACACGCACATCCTTGTGGATGGTTCGACTGATTATACTATCAGGGGCATCTGTTGGATAAGATCGGGTGTATTCGGAAATGGGGGCAGGACAAGGTAAACTGCTGGGGATGAGCAGGGAAGGTGGTACGATGCCCAGCAGACGGGAGCAGTTGAAGGCGAAACTCATGGCCGAAGTCGAGGCGCTGGTCGAGGAAGCCCTGGCAAAAGGCGAAGACACATTGACCATGGAAGCAATCGAAGACATTGCGCTGTTTGCACGGGACCAGGTGGGGCAAGCGCTGACCAGGAGTCTGGTGGCGCAGCAGGCAAAGGCGGGAGATGCCGAGTTGCCGTCATGCCCGGAGTGTGGTCAACCGATGCGTGCGAAGGGCAAGAAAGGTCGTTATCTGTGCACACGCAGCGGGGAGACCCGCATCGAACGAGCGTATTTCTACTGTGTGGCGTGCCGGCGCGGTCATTTTCCCCCTGGATGAGCGCCTGGGTCTACCGGCTGGGAGCTTAAGCCCGTGCTTACGACGGGATGTTGTGTGGCTGAGTGCGCTATTGCCCTACGCGCAGGCCAGCGAGGTGCTGGCGCGCATCGGACGACAAGATTTACCCGCAACCACCCTGTGGGAACACACCCAACAGGTCGGTAGAGCCTGGATAGAACAGGATCAGCAAGCGCATGTCAGCGTGGAGCGGACGTGTTGGGAGCAACGCGACTACCAGCCCTTATTGCGCCAGGGTGTGGGGATTGATGGTGGGATGGTGAACATCCGTGATGAAGGTTGGAAAGAACTCAAAGTCGGTGTGATTGGCACGCTTTCGCCGCCATGGACGTTGGTTGAGGGGCAAAACGCTCGCAGTCACGACTTACACTACACCGCCTGCCTGGGGAGCGCTGACGATTTCGCGCCTCGTCTGTGGCAGTTGGCTGTGCAGCAGCGCATACCCTATGCCGGTCATGTGGTCGTGACGGCAGATGGTGCGGGCTGGATTTGGGGCTTGAGCGCGGATTTGTTCCCCTGTAGCACCCAGATTGTCGATTGGTATCACGCCGCACAGCAGGCGGGGAACCTGGCACAAACCCGTTTCCCCCACGACCCTGACGCTGCCCGACGCTGGCATGACACGCTGAAACGGTATTTGTGGCAAGGTGAAAGCTGGAAAATCATCGCTGAGGCGCAAGCTGCCGGCCTCTCGGCAAGTTATTTTTCCACCCACCGACACCGCATGGACTATCCAAGCTACCGTGCAGATGGCTATCCTGTCGGGTCGGGAACCACCGAGAGCGGCGTGAAGCAGTACAAACAGCGCCTTTGTGGGACAGGGATGCGCTGGTCACGCACCAATGTTGACCGCATGATCGCTTTGCGCTCAGCGGCGATGGCGGGTACCTTCGACCAACAATGGGCCGCTGCCTGATATCGCCCCCAAAGTCGAATGCACCCATAAGATCGGCCAGTTTTGCACCTTAGCGTATTCAGAATATCATATAACTATCATATCATGTGGTCATAAGTATCCGGTTTCAAGGCTGCCTGTCCCGTTCCACGAGACAAGGCATAATTCAAATCACCTTTCTTAACATCGGTTCGGGATAAGAATACTTTCTCTCAAAAATCGCATCTCTCACACCTTCGGCAGCCCTCTTCATCGAATGGAGAGAGGAAGTTAGGGGAAGCGCAGCAGTGGGGTGAGGCCAGAAATGGTATGCTAAACCGAACTCAGGTGAGATCATTTTTCGCAAGGGCCGACGCCGCGCCGGTCGTCAATATCATAGGTGAAAAAGGTTTCTCCGTTAAGCTGCGCGGCAATCATCTTGTCTATTGGATTGACCGAAAGAGTGGGGGTAGTGGCGCTGTTATCCCTGGGTAAGGTTTGAACAGTTTGGGTGCGCGGATTGTTGCAGATGATTGCCAGATAGTAGGTGTATCGCGGCTGGCATATAACCCCGGCTGAATCGCATTCCAACAGAGTGTAATATGGATTGGTGAAATCCTTATATTCCAGCCATTGATAGGTGTGCCCGTCCAGCCTGACGCTGGCAAGTTCTTGAACGTCATCATAATCGGCATAGATGCAGTTGGCGATAGAGATAATGAGAACGCTAATGAACACACCCCACAGCAGCGCCAGCCAGCGAAACTGTGACTGTTGCCTGAACAGCGCCCGCAGCAGCCCGACCACAACCATGAGCGCCAGGACGCTGAACGTCACGAACGCAGAAAATGCTGTTGAGGCATCGAAATGCAGGTAAAACCAATAGAGGGATGTTACGCCATTCGCCGCCAAACCCCAGGCCACAAACCAAGCAACTGCTGCCCCCAGGGTGACCAATGTCACGAGCAGCCACCAGTATCGCCTGAAGAATGGGACGGTTTTTGTTTCTGGTTGCATCGGGTATCGTCCGCCCTGTTTTTTTATCTAACTTGAGTTTTGTCTAGGATGGACGCCTTTCGGCGAAGCGCTATCACTATATCGAGACTTCAAAGCGTATTATACTCAGAATGTACAGATGTGTGCCTTCCTGCATCACTGCATTAGCCGCTGTAGTAGTGCTTTATTGACTCCACGCCGCTAGCCGTCTGCCACAACCGCCACATTTACCAGCATCGCGTCTTTGTCACGATCGCCCAGCGCGGCAAGAGCTCGGTTGGCTGGTTCTTTGGCTTCAAACTGCATCTGATTGTTAATGATCGCGGGGAGTTGCGCGCCTGTCGCGTCAGTGTAGCCAATTTCATGTCCAACATCCTGTGCGCCTTGATTGCCTACGACCACCAGCCCCAAAAACTATCCCTCACATTTTTGCCGATACCGAGTTCGCTTTTGTTGTCAAAAACTGGCGTTTTCTTACTAATGCCTAGCCCAAGTGACCATATAGCGCTTCGGCATTGGAGCAAACCAGCTTACTGACTGGTAGGATTCTGTGGAACAAGACGGAGATCAAGCCGCCAATACCACCGAAAGCGAATACATTACCAGACTCAACAACCAGATCAATGGCGACGTAGGCTGGTGGGAGGTTGAAATTAAGAACCTGCACACTGGTCACATCATCCGGATCTTTTGCCTCAAGGTGATAACTCTGCTGAAGTAGTGTATCCACAGGGTACGTGGATGGTTTTCCGTCGGACTTAATGCTATCGAAGCGCGGCAAGTAAATTGAGTGTTTCAAGCGATAAGCGGATTTGAGCAGGTCGAGGGCGGCTGTCTTGAGGGAAGATTCGCTAGATTGCGGTATCGGGTGATCTATCTGCTCCTCGACGACTTCTTTCTTGGTCTTAATGACCATTGGCTTTTTGGGGTCTGTCTCTGTCTCCTGAACTTCGATCGTGGTTGTTCTTAATTCCGTAGCACTGCTCAACGTCACTTGGGCAG
>JAEUQX010000403.1 GCA_016788625.1 Anaerolineae bacterium | reverse complement strand
CAGGGCGGATGCCGCGTTGGTGGATGCAACGAGCGCGCGGCTGTACTTGCGCGAGCATGATGAGTGGAATACAAGCTACATGTCCGTCAGCGACGCGCTTTACGCCGCAGCGGTGCGGATAGACCGCTGGTCGATGTGGGCTGCTGTCAATGACGCGCTGTTCTCGCTGCTGGAGGATGGCAGTATTCAGGCGCTGCTGGATCGCTGGCTCTAACCGCCAAGGATTTCTTCGGCCAGGCCGTGATAGGCCAGCGCGCCGGGGCTTTGTGGGGCATATTCGACAACAGCTTTTCCTGTATGCGGCGCGTCTGCGACGTGTACGTCATAAGGGATCAGTGATTTGAAGACCTGCGCAGGCAGCAGGGCGCGGATTTCCTCTAGCACGGTCTGTGAATAGACCGCATTGGGGTCGTAGAATGTGGGCAGTACGCCGCGCAGTCTGAGGTCAGGATTGCCCATATTCTCGCGGATGCGGCGGGTGACATCCTGAACGGCGCGAATGCCCTGAATCGCCATGTGGTTGCACTGTGCAGGTACGATCACCTGATCGGCAGCCAACAGGCCGACGACTGTCAGCACATTCAGGCCGGGCGGTGTGTCTATCAGCACATAGTCAAATGGCAGTCGCGTCGCCCGCAGCACTTCGCGCAGGCGTTCCAGCGGGTGATGTTCCTGCACCAGTTTGATTGACGCCGCTTGCAGGTCAACGCTACCAGGGATCAGCGCCAGGTTCGCTCGCAGCGGTTTGAGAGCGCGTGCCAGTGTCATGCCGTCGAACATCAGCAGAGAGTAGCTGCTGCGTTCCAGGCGGTAGGGATCGAAGCCGAGCGCCGTGGTCAGAGTAGCCTGCGGATCGAGGTCGATCAGCAGCACACGCTTTTGTGCAGCCAATGATAACCCCAGGTTCAGCGTGGTCGTGGTCTTACCGACGCCGCCCTTTTGATTGGCAACCGCATAAATCTGCGTCACACTGCCGCCTTACGGTGAACTGAAACCCGCATTATTATAGCTCACATAGCCTGGATTGTTCACCAAGCAGTGATTATACTACTCGAATGCGCCTTGGCATTGACACTCGACTCACCTACTACCGCACTGGTGGCATCAGCACCTACATGCGCCGCCTTGTGTCCATATTGGAGCAGCTTGACCACGATCACGACTATACGGTGTTTCACAGTCGTAAATCGCGCGAGACGCTGACGACACGTTTTCGCCGTGCAGATTTGTGGACCCCCTGCCATCACCGCCTCGAACGATTGGCCTTGTCCCTGGAACTACTGCCGCAGCGCCTTGACCTGTTCCACAGCCCGGATTTCATCCCGCCGCTGCGTGGCGCGCGCCGCCATATCATCACGGTTCACGATCTGACCTTCCTGCACTACCCGCAGTTCCTGACTGCCGAAGCGCGACGATACTATAACGACCAAATCGATTATGCTGTGCGCCACGCCGATCACATTCTGGTGGACAGCGAGGCGACACAGCGCGACCTGGTGTCGATGCTCAGCGTTCCGCCGGAGAAAATCACGGTGCATATGCTCGGCGTGGATAAGCGTTTCTGTCTGATCGATGACGCTGCCGAGCGACTCGCCGGACTGGGACTTCCGCCGGAATATCTCTTGTTCGTCGGTACATTCGAGCCGCGCAAGAATATTGTTGGGCTGCTGCGTGCTTACAGCAAAGTGCGGGGACGGCTGCCTTCTGTGCCGCCGCTTTTGCTGGTCGGCAGGCGAGGTTGGCTATTTGACGAAACGCTGGCGCAGATCGAGTCTGAGCGGCTCAACACCAATGTGATCTGGCACGAGGACATCAGCGACAATGACCTGCCTGTGGTTTACAATGGCGCGTCGGTGCTGGTTTTGCCCTCGTTCTACGAGGGTTTCGGTTTCCCGGCCCTGGAAGCGATGGCTTGCGGCTGTGTGCCGATTGTCAGCAACCGCTCATCGCTGCCGGAAGTGGTTGGCTCGGTTGGCCTGCAGATCAATCCGGATGACACCGATGATCTGGCTCAAGCGCTGGAAAAGGCGCTCGTGGATGCCGAGTGGCGCGGTCAGCAGCGCGCGGCAGGACTTGAACGGGCAAAGGCATTCACCTGGGAAAACACCGCTGAGGTGGTTTTATCGGTCTACCATAAAGTTGGCGCAACACTATGAAGCTCCTGATCGTCACAGCCAGCCTGCCGTATCCGCCACAGCAGGGTGGGGCGCTGCGGACATTTGGCATTCTGCAGGGCTTGCATCAGGCAGGTCATGAAATTCATCTGTTGAGTTTTCAGGACAGTGGCGCGGTTACGCCCGCGTCAACGCCGCTGCACGAGTTGTGCAGTCACATCGAAACGCTGCCTACGCCGGGGCGCAGCAAGAGCAGCCGTCTGCGCGATCTGGTGTTTTCCGGCCACCCTGACATTGCGCGCCGTTTGTATTCCCCTGATTTTGAGCGGCGTTTGCTCGCGATGGTGGCGCAGAACCGCTATGATGTGGTGCAGTTTGAAGGCATTGAAGTTGCGTCGTATCTGTTCTTGCTGCGGCAGGGCGGTACATCGTCGCGGTTGTGTTATGATTCGTTCAATGCTGAGGCCGCCTTGCAGCGTGTGATCTTCGAGGTTGACCGCGAGGACATCACCCGCTGGGCGGCGGCGGGCTATTCGCTCATTCAATCGGGGCGTATCGCACAGTTCGAGCGCGAGCTGTGCCAGCAGGCTGATCTGGTCATTGCTGTTTCGGACGAAGATGCAGCCATCCTGCGCGAGTATCGCTCAGACCGCCGGGTATCGGTCGTTCCCAACGGTATCTTTGCGGATAGTTACACAGATGCCAGTGAGCAGCTTGAACTGGGTGAGCAGGCGCTGGTTTTCACCGGCAAAATGGACTATCGCCCCAATGTGGATGCTGTCTTCTGGTTCACAGACGCGATTTTACCGCTCATTCAGCGTCACTATCCCAACGCGCACCTGTACGTCGTTGGTCAGAAACCGCATCCTCGCCTGGAAAAACTGCGTGATGTGCCAGGCATCGAGATTACAGGATGGGTGCAGGATGTAAAACCGTACCTGCGCGGCGCGAGCGTGTACGTCGCGCCTTTGCGGATGGGCAGCGGTACGCGATTGAAGATTCTCGAAGCGATGGCTGCTCAGTGCGCGGTGGTGGCAACCTCGCTTGCTGCCAGCGGTTTGCGCGACGATGCCGAGGATGCGCTGCGAATTGCCGACACGCCGCAGCAGATCGCTGATGCCGTGATTTCCCTGCTCAGCGATCCGCGCCAGCGTCAGGCGCTAGGTGGCCGAGCGAGCGATTATGTCCGACAGCACTATGATTGGTCGAAGCTCATACCACGTTTGATGCAGGCATATCAGGGAGTTGGGGTTGGATAAAGAAGCGCTGGTGCGCCGTAACCAGAGTATGGCGCAGGCCTTTCACAGCGTCCCGCTCAAACATCAGCTTCGCAGACGGGTGCTGAATCTCGCCGCGAATCTGCCAGTGCGACCATCCCATCTGCCAATAGGCGAGCGCATCCTGATTATACGTCCCGATCACCTGGGTGATGTGCTCCTGACCACTCCTGCTATTGTGGCACT
>JAEUQX010000389.1 GCA_016788625.1 Anaerolineae bacterium | reverse complement strand
ATCGCGATGGAACATCACCTGGGCATGACCTGTGACCCGGTCGGCGGCCTGGTGCAAATCCCGTGCATCGAGCGCAACGCGATGGGGGCGATCAAGGCGATCACGGCGGCGAACCTGGCGCTGGCGAGCGACCCGGCACACGCCAAAGTCTCGCTCGACGCGGTGATCAGCACGATGTGGCAGACCGCGTTGGACATGAACACGAAGTACAAGGAGACCTCCGAGGGCGGGCTGGCGCTGCACATCCCGGTGAACCTGAGCGAGTGTTAGATATTGAGTTTCGAAGCGAGTTGGTAATTGTGTACTGCAACCTGAATCCACATGATCTGCGAGTTTCCCCGTGAAGGCCGCCCGACCCCGCCTCGACATTCCCCTGACCAGCCTGCTTTGGCCGGGTACACGCCCCACCGTTCCGCCGCGCAGCGTGACCTGGGAGGGCGACCTGGGTGTGAACGATCTGATCAGCGCGTTGGCTCCCGCGCCGCGTTACGCGCCGTTCGTGCGCCAGACGCTCACCGCGCTGCTGAGCGACCCGGCCGTGATCGGCTGGCGGCAGGCGGTGCTGGCGGACTTCGACCGCAGCCCGCACCTGCGCGACCAGTGTGAGGCGCTGCTGCCCCGACTGGCTGGCCTGGGACACACCAACCCGCTGCTGGGCAAACGCCAACGCAATCTGCTGCTGGACACCGCCGACCAACTGGCCGAACTCGATGCCTACGTCAGCGTGGCGGTTGACCTGAGCGCGGCGCTGAACGGGGCGGATGCGCAGTCCCCGGCGTTGTGCAGGCTGCGCGATGATCTGGGCGCGCTGGTGGCCGACCCCGGATTTCAGGAACTGCGCGCCGAACTGCCCGCGCTGCGCGAACCGCTGGAACGCATCACCAGCCTGACTATCGGCATCAACCTCGACCTGGAACTGCGCCCGCTTTCGGCGGTGCTGCTGGCGATCAACGATCACAAGCTGATGGGCAGCGCGTCGTGGCTGGAGCGCGTGCTGGGCAAGCGCGGCGATGAGGGCGACGAGAGCGGACTAGCCGCGCTGCATCACCTGCCGGATGACCCCAATCACCGCGTCCTCGCGCCGCTGTTCCAGGATTTAGACCGCCTGCTGACCCAGGTGGCGCAGCCCATCGCCAAAGCGCTTGGCCGTTATGCGCGCGGCGGGGCAGGGGCGCTGACGCACCTCGAATACGAGCTGGCCTTCTTCACCGCTGCCGCCCGGCTGATGCTGATGCTGCGTGGGCGCGGGGTGCCGCTGTGCTGGCCGCAGATCGCCCCGGCGGATGAGCGCTGCATCATCATGGACGATCTGGTCAACGCCGGGTTGGCCTGCCGTTCGGGCGAGCAGCCTGTTGCCAGCCCTGTGCAGTTCGACGGCGAGGGGCGCATTGCCGTGCTGACCGGGCCGAACAGCGGCGGCAAGACGACTTATCTGCGCGCGGTCGGGCTGGCGCTGGTGCTGGCGCAGGTTGGGCTGTTTGTGCCCGCGCGGTCAGCGCGCATCACTCCGGTGGATGCCATCCTGACGCACTTCCCGGCGCTGGAGACGCGCCAGCAGGGGAGGCTGGCCGAGGAAGCGGGACGGCTGCGCGATCTGTTCAGGCAGGCGACGCCGCACAGCCTGGTGCTGCTCAACGAGACCTTTTCCAGCACAGCGTCCGGCGAGGCGTTCTATCTGGCGCAGGACATTCTGTGCGCGCTGCGGGCGCGGGGGCTGCGCGCGATCTTCGCTACGCACCTGACCGATCTGGCGGAGAAGCTGCCGGAGATCGAGGCGCTCGTGGCAGGCGAGAGCCGTTTGTTCAGCCTGGTGGCGGGGGTGTCGCTGGACGCGGCGGGCGAGGCCACGCCGACCTACGCGATCACGCGCGGGACGCCGTTGGGGCGCAGCTACGCGCGTGAGATTGCGCGGCGGCACGGCATCAGCCTGGAGCAGTTGTTGGGCGGGGGGTGAATCGCTGAGCGCCGAGGGCTAAAGCCGCCCGGCTATCGAGAAGAAAGCCCGCTGAAGGCGTTGGGGAAACCCTGCAAGCATAGGCTGTGGAGCTGTCGGGATGGTTTTCTGGCGCTGCCATTATCATGCCATATGGACGACCTACCGCCGCGAGCCATTGATTACGGCGGCGATAGAGGCTGTCATCATTGAAGCGATACGGCGTAAGTCACGCGAGTTAGCTTGTCCGCTTCTGGCAGTCAATGGCGTAGCCGATCATATCCATGTGGCGGTCAGTATTCCGCCCAGGATCGCAGCAGCGGATTGGCTGCGACAGGTGAAAGGTCTGTCTGCTTATGAGATCAACCAGCACTTCCCTGATCGTGCCACGCCCTTCGGTTGGCAGACTGGCTATGGTTTACTGACGTTCGACGGGCGCAACCTGGCCTATGTCGTCGCCTACATCGAGAACCAGAAAACGCATCATGCAGACCGAACGACAGAACCTTACCTCGAACAGGTGGATGATCGCTGACTCCACGCGGTTTCCAGCCCCTTCAGTGGGCTTTCTTACTGATAGCCAGATGCTTTAGCGTCTGGCGCTGTGACCGTTGTTAGTGCGGCAGAAAAGATCGAATTTGGGTATGCTAAAGGCAGATGTGACGCGCCATTCGCCCGGAGTGCAAGCCAGCCATGCCGACCCTGTTCATCTCCTACAAACGCGGTACTGCCGCCGTCGCGCCGCTGATGGAA
>JAEUQX010000314.1 GCA_016788625.1 Anaerolineae bacterium | reverse complement strand
CAGGGCGTATATCCTCCCAATAACTTGGATCGCATCCTTTGTAGCCAATCTGCTTGACTCACATGTCAAACTACCTTACACTGCTTTGTGAAGGATTTCACAGGCTGTGTTATGCAGTCTGAGCAAAGCAGATTGGGGATGAGACAATGCAATACGATCTGGTGGTCATCGGCGGCGGGCCGGCTGGCGTCACGGCGGCGCTGCGTGCCCGCGAACTGGGCGCTGAAACGGCGCTGATCGAACGCGCGCGGCTGGGTGGAACCTGTACCAACGACGGCTGCGCGCCCACCCGTGTCCTTGCCAAAGCGGCGCGGCTGCTGCGCGATGCCGGACAGTTTGAACTCTACGGCCTGCACGCACCCACTCCAACAGTAGACTTCGCCGCCGTGATCGAACGCACGCAGCAGGTCATCTACACCCTGCATGAGAAGAAGCAGCTCATCGCGCATCTGGAAACCGTCGGCGTGGACGCGCTGCACGGCGTGGGTAACGCGCGCTTCCACGACCCGCACACGCTCGCATTGGCCGATGGCCGCATGGTCGAGGCGGAAAAGTTCGTGATCTGCGCGGGCGGCGCGCCCCGGCGTATGGCCTTCCCCGGCAGCGAGTACACCCACACGCATTCTGACGTGTGGTCATTCAAGCACCTGCCCGCTTCGGTCATCGTCGTTGGCGCAGGGGCGACGGGCTGCCAGTTCGCCTCGATCCTGGCGGCCTTTGGCGCGCAGGTCACGCTGATGGAGGTCGCGCCGCGCCTGCTGATTACCGAAGATCAGGCGGTAAGCACGCTGATGGAGCGCGAGTTCCGTGAGTCCGGCGTTCGCATCATCACGGGCATTGGTGGCGTCGAGCGCGTCGAACGCGAGGGCAAGATGCTGCGTCTGCATTACACGCACGACGGCAAGCCGCAGACTGCCGAGGCCGAGGCGATCATCCTCTCGGTAGGCTGGCCGGGCAATGTGCCGGATCTGAACCTGCCCGCAGCAGGCGTCGAGACACAGCGCAATTACATCGTCGTCAACGACCAGATGCAGACCAGCGCCCCGCACATCTACGCGGCGGGCGACATCACCGGCAAGATGATGCTGGTGCAGAGTGCCGGGTATCAGGCGCGCGCTGCCGTCGAGAACGCCCTGCTCAACCGCCCGACCAGCGTGCAGCACCGCCTCGTCCCGCACGGTGGCTTCACCGACCCGGAGTACGGCAGTGTTGGGCTGACCGAGGAACAGGCGCGTGAGCAGTACGACTGCGCGGTTGCCGTCGTACCCTATGCCGACCTCGACCGCGCGGTGATCGACGGGCATACCAACGGCTTCTGCAAGCTGATCGTTGACCGGGCAACGCGCCGCGTGATCGGCGGGCATGTCGTCGGGGAACAGGCCGTCGAGATTGTGCAGCTCCTTTCGGCGGGGATGAATGCCAATATGCAGGTCGAGCAGTTGGCCGATCTGGAACTGGCGTATCCGACCTATACAGCCATCGTCGGGCTGGCCGCGCGCGATCTGGTGCGGCAGTTGGGCATCGTGCCTGTTTCGGCGGAATGGCGCGCCCTCAAGCAGATTCGCGGCGCGGAGTGGGAGCGCAAGTCCGAGTGATCTGTGGGCTGCTGGTCGGCCAACGCCCGTTCAATATGAGCGGGCGTTTTCGTTTGTCGTTTTGCGAAAACCCTGTACAGACTTGGTTTGAAGTACGTTAGTACTGGTTGACAATACCTACAACCCTATTGCGCCCGTTTCACTACTGCCTTTATACTGCGATATATCTAAGATTCTGCTCACTAAGTTCTGCCGGCTTACTGATTGGGTAAAGTTGTGAACACGACTAAATCGCTCTACCGTTTAGCCTTTGCGCTGCTGGTCAGCCTATCGATATTCACCATTCCGCAGTCCGTGCCCGCGCTGGCCGCCTGTACAGTGACTGGTGAAGTCTACCGGGACTTCAACGCTAATGGCACCCGCGATGTACCCATAGAAATCGCCGCGCCCAACATCACCGTCACTGCTTATCTGCCCAACGGCGCGGTCGCAGACACAACGGTGAGCGCGGCGGACGGCAGCTACACGCTCAATGTCGCCGCCAATGTGCCGCAGGTGCGTGTGGAATTCACGGGGATTCCGGATTATCTGCGTTCCGGGCCGTTCGGTGGGGCTTCTGATACAACGGTAACGTTCGTCGAATGCACGCCCGTCACGCCGACGATCAACCTGGGCGTGGCGAATCCCGGCCAGTACTGCCATACAACTAACCCTGACCTGGCGACGAGCTGCTTCGTAGCGGGTGACCAGCAGGCTGCTGGCGCCATCAACCAGGCGACGATGGTCACCTTCCCGCTCGATGCGGGCGCAGTGACGGGCACCGCGCCGTATGGCCCTGGCAGCCTTTATGACCAACCCGGCCACCCGACGATTGCCACCGCTGGGGAGACGGGTTCCGTCTATGGCCTGGCCTACCAGCGTGGTTCAGACAGCTACTTTGCTGCTTCGTATGTTAAGCGGCACGCCGGGTTGGGACAAAACGGCGCAGGGCAAACCAGCACCGGGTTGATCTACCGGGTGACCCGCGCAGGCGTCGTCACGCTGCTGACCGACCTGAACCCGGTCTTCAATACAGGCGCAGATCCGCACCCTGGCCCTGGCGCGACGCCGCTGGATTGGCAGATTGATGCCAACGCCTTCGACTCGGTCGGCAAGGTCGGCCTCGGCGCGCTGGACATCTCCGAAGATGACACGACGCTCTACACTGTCAACCTCAATACCCGTTCGCTGATCACTGTTCCCATCGCTAACCCGGCAGGCGCTACCGCCGTTGCCATTCCCGACCCCGGCTGCGTCAACGGCGCATGGCGTCCGTTTGGCCTGGGCGTGCGCGACGGTCTGATCTATATCGGTGGCGTGTGCGATGCTGGCGGCGTGGGCGGGACGGCTGCCAACCTGGATGCTTATGTACGCGCATATGACCCACAGGGCGGCACGTTCACGACCGTGCTGCAATTCGGCCTGGATTACCCGCGCGGCTGTACGAGCAACGCTCCGGGCTGCGCGGCTGGGCGTGCGGCAGAATGGCGTCCCTGGATCACCGCATGGCCGGTGACGGGCGGCACGATCATCTACCCGCAGCCGATGCTGACCGACATCGCCTTTGACAACGGCGACCTCGTCATCGGCCTGCGCGACCGTTTGGGCGACCAGGCAGGCAACGCGCAGCGCAGCCCCAATGCGGCTGATGCGACACTCTACTCGGCCATCACGGCGGGCGACATCCTGCGCGCCTGTGCCAACGGCGCGGGCGGCTGGACGCTGGAGGCCGATGCGACCTGCGGCGGCGTAACCACCGCTGGCAACGCTGGCGAGTTCATTGGGCAGGGGCCGGGCAACCCTGGCGGCGAATTCTATTTCGAGGACAAGAACGCCCTCACCCCGCCCGCATCCCGTCACGACGAAATCTCGATGGGCAGCGTGTTCATCATCCCCGGCATGACCGATGTCGCGGTGACGGCCTTCGACCCTGTGCCGAACGATAACGAATTGTTCGACGGTGGCATCGTCTGGCTGAGCAATACGACGGGTACGCGCACGCGCAGCTACCGCATCTACAACAGCTCGCAGGGCGGCGCAACCTTCTTCGGCAAGGCCAACGGCCTGGGCAGTCTGGAAGCGGCCTGCGGTCCCTCGCCGCTGGAAATCGGCAATCGCGTCTGGGAAGACCTGGATCGTAACGGCCAGCAGGACCCCGGCGAAGTGCCGCTGGCAGGCGTGGTCGTCAGCCTGTACGATGCCGCTGATGTGCTGCTCGCCAACACGACGACCAACGCCGAAGGTGAGTATTACTTCAACGCTGCCAACGTGTTCAATGCTGCTGACCCGCGCACGTGGGATGATCTTGACGGCGACGGCGTGCGCGATCTCAACGAGCCAGCGGGCATCACCGACAACACGACCTACACCGTGCGGCTGGACAACGCGGCCAATTATGGCGGCGGCGTGCTCTCGGCGTATTACGCCACGCCGAATGGTTTGGTCGCTGACCTGCGCGACTCAGACGGCGTTGTGCTGGACTTCAACGCGCTGGTCTCACCTGCCAATGCGCCGGAATTCACGCTGACGACGGGTGGCTATGGCGACAACAATCATACGTATGACTTCGGCTTCGCGCTGATCATCGCCACGAACACGCCGCCTGTTACCTCCACCCCTCCGACAGTGACGGGTACACCGGGTGGCAGCGCCAATGTTGTCGTCAACAAGTCGTCTAACCCGCCTTTCGCTGGCCCAGGCGATACGGTGACCTGGACGCTGACGGCAACCGCATCCGGCAGCGTGCCGGCGACCAATGTGCAGGTGGTCGATAATCTGCCCGCTGAACTGGAATATATCAGCCACAGCGCGACCATTGGTTCGGTGAATGTCAGCGGTCAGAACGTGACCTGGACGATCCCGCTGCTCAACCCCGGCCAGAGCGCGACATTGACGATCACCACGCGCATTCGCAGCAGCGTACAGCCGCCGTTCCAGATCATCAACGTCGCGGATGTGAGTGAAAATGGCGTAGCGGGTACTTCCGCAACCGCGCCTTTGTTGAGCGCGCGTCGCCTGCCCGCCACGGGAGAAACGCCCTGGTTGGCCTGGCTGGCGCTGACCGTGCTGGTGGTGGGGGCGGGCATCGTCGGCGTGCTTGCCAGCCGGCTGCGTGCTGAGCATACGCGCTAACTGAACGCATGATGTCGAGCGTTGGCTGCATCGCGGTTGGCGCTCGATTATTGTCTGGCCGTCAGCTTCAAACGCATACGCTTTAGGTTGGGGATAGGGTGATATGGTGTAGAATGTAAAACTGGCCTCTTCACCCTTGAACTCAAGCGGAGCCACGTCGTGATCAGTAAACAGACCGTCCTGTATATCGAAGATGACCCGGCAAGCCGTTCACTAGTTGAACGGACGCTGAATCATGCTGGATACCGCGTGTTGTTGGCTGAACGCGGTCTGGAAGGCATCGACATGGCGCGCCGCGAGAATCCCGATTTGATCCTAACGGACATCAATCTGCCGGATTTGAGCGGGCGTGAGATCACTACGACGCTCCGCAGCGACCTGCGTTTCCAGCGCACACCTATCGTCGCGCTGACGGCACAGGCGTTCAATGAACACCGCGCGATGGCGATGGCCGCCGGGGTGACGGGTTACCTCACCAAGCCGCTGGATGTCGAAGCGCTGCCAGGGCATATCGCCTACTACCTGGAGGGTGGCAAAGATCAGATCGACCAGCAGGTACTCTCCGAGGGGCAGACACGCTACATGCAGGAAGTCGTGGCGCGGCTGGAAGAACGTATCCGTGAACTGGAAACGGCCAACAACGCCCTGCTGAAGCTCGACAAGATGAAGGACTCTTTCATCCAGCTCACCGCGCACGAGCTGCGCACGCCGCTGACGCTGGTCTTTGGTTACAGCCGCCTGCTGGAAGATACCCCGCAGCTCAAGCACATCATCCAGGGCGACGACGGGCTGCGAACGCTGATGAAGGGTTTGCAGGATGGTATCAAGCGGATGCAGGACATCATCAACGAGATCCTGACGATCAGCCGCATCATGACCAATCAGATCGACCTCTCGATTGGCCCGATCAACCCGGCGCTCATCGCGGAAAAAGTGGTGGGCAGCGTGCAGGACGTGCTGCGTTTCCGGATGCTTACGCTGCACTTCGATAAGGAATCGTGGCCGTCGCGGATGCGCGCGGACGCCGATCTGCTCAACCTGATGCTGATGAACCTGGTCAACAACGCCATCAAGTATACGCCCGACGGTGGCAATATTTACCTGACTGCCAGCGCCGACGAGCAGGAAGTGCGCATTCAGGTACGCGATACGGGCATTGGCGTGGCAAAAGAAGAACAGACGCGCATCTTTGAGCGTTTTCATACCGCCGGAGACACGCAGCTTCACTCGACCAGCAAGACAGCCTTCCGGGGCGGCGGGCTGGGCTTAGGGCTGGCCGTCTGCAAGGGGATTGTGGAGGCGCACGGCGGGCGTATCTGGGTGGAAAGCGCCGGGTTCGACCTGGAGAAACTGCCAGGCAGCAGTTTCAATGTCGTGCTGCCCGTGACAGCAGTATACAAAAAGCCCAATAATAAACTTTAGGCGGATTTACAAAAGGATGCAGGGTAATACGCGCGGGGTGCTGCTCGGGCTGGTCACGCCAGTGTTTTTGGGCATGGCGCCGATTTTTGGCAAGATAGCAATCACTGAGGGTGCTGACCCATTCACGGTTGCTGCGTGGCGCACGATGGTGGCGGTTGGGCTGCTGTGGGTCATCTATTTGTTGTTCGCGCGCCGCTTCATCTATATTTACCCTGCCGGGCTGCTGGGCTGCATGGTCATCGGCGCCATTAACGGCATCGGCTCATTGTTCTACTACGGCGGGCTGACCCGCCTGGACGCCTCGCTGGCGCAGCTCCTCAACGGCATGTACCTGATCTTCGTGGTGCTGCTTTCGCACATTGGCGGCGAGCGCCTGGACGCCCGGCTGATCATGCGCGTCGGGTTGGCGGTAGTCTCGCTGCTCATCCTCTCCAGCCAGGGCAGCGCTCCGCCAGACTGGTTCGGTGTCGGGCTGATGATCGCCAACGCGCTGATGTTCGCGGGCACGGTGATCCTCAGCCAATATGTGCTGTTCGAAATGCCCGCTCCCACGGTGACGCTCTACATCCTCACTGCAATGGCGATATTGGTCGCGATGGTCTGGGTTGTCGTCGGCACGCCCGTCGCGCCGGAGAATATGGCGATGGTGCTGCCGCCGATCCTGCTGCTGGGCGTGACGACGGCGCTCTCGCGGCTGGCGTTGTTCGCCGGGGTCAAGTTCTTCGGCAGCCTGCAAACGGCGGTACTGGCGCTGACGGAAATCGCAGTCGCCCTGGCGCTGGCTTTCATCTTCCTGCACGAACGCCTGACGCCGGGTCAGATGGTCGGCGTGGCCTTCATGTTCGCCAGCATCCTGCTGATCCGTCCCAGAGACATCCTGCCGCGCGGCATCAATCCGAACCGGTTGGTCTCGAATATCGCCGATATTCAGTTTCAGTGGATCGCCTTTGACCAGGCCTTTGGCAAGCGCCCCCAGGAAGGCGAGGAAGAACGGCCTTCCACACCCAAGCTGACTACCACCGAAATTCAGATGATCCGCAGCATGATGGGTGTGGAGAAGGGGCCGGTGAAGCCCCTTTCGACCAACAAGAGTGATTATCACTACATCCCCGACCAACCGAGTCCGCCGCCAGAAGCGCCTAAACAGCCGTGATTGCGCTTAGTCGTTCTTGGAGATGAGCGTGCCGACATCGTGGTTGCCGCGCACTGCTTCGAACAAATCCGTTTCCCCCCAGAAATCGACCACCAGAATGGGCAGATTATGCTCCTGGCACAGCGTGAAGGCCGTCAGGTCCATCACCTCGTATTTGTTCGCCAGGACGGTTTCGTAGGAGAGACGGCTGATGCGCGTGGCGGTCGGATCCTTCTTGGGGTCTGCTGTGTAGACGCCGTTGACCTTCGTGGCCTTGATCACGATGTCGGCGTTAATCTCCATCGCCCGCAGTGCGGCGGCGGTATCGGTCGTGAAGTAGGGGTTGCCCGTACCGCCTGTGATGATCACCACGCGGCCTTTTTCCAGGTGGCGGATGGCGCGCAGCCGGATGTACGGCTCGGCCACGGCGTTCATTTGCACGGCGGTCTGCACGCGCGTTCGCACGTCGATGCGTTCGAGCGCATCCTGCAGAGCCAGCCCATTCATCACCGTGCCGATCATGCCCATATGGTCGGCGGTGCTTTGCTCCATGCCGCGTTTGACGCCCGCGCTGCCGCGCCAGAGGTTGCCTGCGCCGATGACGATGGCGGTCTGGATGCCCATGTCGTGAATGACCTTAATCCGCTCCGCGATGAAGGCCGCGCTGGCCGGGTCGATGCCGAACCCCTGTGGTCCGGCCAGCGCCTCGCCGCTCAACTTGAGGACGATGCGCTTGTAGGCGGACTCGCCGCCGTTGGGGCTGGTGTTCATGTGTGGCTCCTTTTGGGTACAGTCCAATTCAACACTGCTTGTTGGACAGGCGGGCAAAAAAAAGGGACTAGCCCATAGGCTAATCCCTGTGATTGGATAGTGGGAAACGTGCGGCAGCCGTCGAGTGGCCGGCTACGCATTCGCCTCACCTTCGGTCGCGCCATCTTCGCCCAGGGCAAAGCGCGCAAAACGGCGGATCTGGATGCTTTCGCCCACCTCGGCCACCGTTTCCTGAAGGAGCTGCGCGATGGTCTTGGCATCGTCCTTGATGAACGACTGCTCCATCAGCACGATCTCCTCATAGAACTTGTTCATGCGGCCGTCGATGATCTTATCGACCATCGCTTCCGGCTTGCCCTCTTCCAGGGCGCGGCGGCGCTGAACTTCGCGCTCGGCCTGGACGACCGCGTCCGGCACTTCTTCGCGGCGGACGTACTGCGGGGCCAGGTTGGCGATGTGCAGCGCGACGTTATGGCAGAAGTCCTGGAACTTATCGGTGCGCGCCACGAAGTCGGTTTCGCAGTTGATCTCCACGATCACGCCCAGACGCTTGTTGTGATGTGCGTAGACCTGAACCAGACCGTCCTTCATCTCGCGGCCTGCGCCGAGTTTCTTGACGGCCTTCGCCATCCCCTTCTCGCGCAGCCAGTCTACCGCCTTCTGCAAATCGCCGTTGTTGACATCCAGAGCCTTCTTGCAATCCAGCGGGCCTGCTCCGGTCGCTTCCCGCAGGTCTTTTACCATCTGAGCCGTGATCGTCGTCATTCAGTTTCCTTCGTTCGATTACTCGTCGCTTGCAGCAGTTTCGTCATCGGCGAACAGGCTGGCATCGCGCAGCTTCGCCAGGGTGGACGGGCCGAACAGCGCTTCGTCGGTCTCTGCGTCCTTGTCATAGTCGTCGTAGGGCGAGGCCGTCTCCATCATGGTCATTTCGGTGGAGCCGTCGTCGCTCTTGCGCATCAGGGTGCCTTCCAGCACCGCGTCGGCCAGCGTGGCGACGATCAGCTTGATCGCGCGCACGGCGTCATCGTTGGCCGGGATGATGTAGTCGATCTCATCGGGGTTGGAGTTCGTATCGACCAGCGCCATCACCGGAATGTTCAGGATGTTGGCTTCTTTGACGGCCGTCTCCTCGCGGATGGTATCGACGACGATCAGCAGATCGGGCAGGCGCTTCAGCTCACGGATGCCGCCCAGGCGCAGTTGCAGCTTCTCAATCTTGCGCTCCAGCACCAGACCTTCCTTCTTGGTCAGCAGGCTGAACTCGCCCGCGTCGCGGCGGCGTTCGAGCTTTTTGAGCGTTTCGATGCGGTCGCGGATGGTGCGCCAGTTGGTGAGCGTGCCGCCCAGCCAGCGGTGGTTGACGTAGGGCATCCCGCAGCGGGTCGCTTCTGCGGCGACACATTCCTGCGCCTGACGCTTGGTGCCGACGAACAGCACTGTGCCGCCGCGCGAAACGATGTCGCGCACGAAGTCAAAGTAACTGTTCAGGTTCGCCAGCGTTTGCTGGAGGTCGATGATGTGGATACCGTTGCGTTCGGTGAAGATGAAGTTCGCCATCTTGGGGTTCCACTTGGGCGTGCGATGGCCGAAGTGGACGCCAGTCTCAAGCAGGGCCTTCATCGAGACATTGGAAGGCATATTCAGTTGACTCCTCGTTCTGGTGTTTAAGCGATCACGTCCTTCTGCCCGGAGCGCAATCCCGCAAGGGGACAACACCCTCCAGTCCAGACGTGTGAAATTAGCCGCGCTGGTTGGCACGACCGGGGAAAAATTCTAGCACAGCGTAGGATATGATTCAAGCCCGGCACAATGTAATCTTTTGAATGAGAGCGTTATTCGTATTGTGACGAAATCGTCCTAAAATGGTAAATGTTTGGTTAAAAAACCGAACGTGCAAGATCGTTTTGAGGTAACAAATATTTTTGGGGGAGCTATGAAGAGAGTACTGGTCATTGGTTTGCTTCTGGCCGTCCTACTGGGCATCCTGCCCGCCGTACAAGCGCAGTACGACATCCTGCCAGTGGGTGTGCCTTCGCACATCGTCGTCCTGAAGAGCGGCGTCGCGTTCGATACAACGGTGCGCGGACTGGCCGCGGCCAACAGCCTGCAAGTTGCCAACGTCTATCGCTATGCTCTGAACGGGTTTGCCGCCACAATTCCGCCCGCGCGCCTGAATGCGCTCCGCAATGATCCGCGCGTTGCTTATGTCGAGGCCAATCAGGTCTGGACGATACAGGTGCAGACGGTCCCAACGGGCATCACGCGCAGTTACGCGGCCAGCAACCCCAACCTGGATATTGATGGTGTGGATGATGTGCGTGTTGATGTCGATGTGGCCGTGATCGACAGCGGCATTGACCTCGATCACCCCGATCTGAACGTCTTCCGCAGTACCAACTGCGTGAATTGGTGGCCGTTCACCGCGCGCTGTGGCAGCGGCGGCGATGACGGCAACGGTCATGGCACGCATGTCGCGGGCACGATTGCTGCGCTGGATAACGGCATTGGCGCTGTGGGTGTCGCGCCCGGTGCGCGCTTGTGGGCGGTGCGCGTCCTGAACAATTCCGGCAGCGGTTATACCAACCAGATCATCGCGGGCATCGACTATGTGACGGCCAACGCTGCCAGCATCGAGGTTGCCAATATGAGCCTGGGCTGCGAATGCACCAGCCAGGCGCAGGCCGACGCCATCTCGCGCTCGATCAACGCGGGCGTGGTCTACGTCGTCGCGGCGGGCAACAGCGATAAGAATGCTTCGACCTTCAGCCCGGCTAATCACCCCGACGTGGTGACAGTTTCGGCCCTGGCGGACTTCAACGGGCTGCCAGGCGGTGGCGCTGCTTCGACGTGCCGCGTTGACCAGGATGATACGCTGGCCGATTTCAGCAATTTTGGCGCTGTGGTGGAGATCGCCGCGCCAGGCGTGTGCATCTACTCAACCTGGCTGAACGGCGGTTACAACACCATCAGCGGGACGAGCATGGCCTCGCCGCACGCTGCTGGTGCCGCAGCGATTCTCGCCAGCCGCAACAACCCGAACAGCCGCGCCGCCGTGCTGAATATCCGCGCGACGCTTGTCAGCGAAGGCAACTTCAACTGGACGGATGACTCCGGCGACGGCATCAAAGAACCGCTGCTCGACCTGAGCGATACTGCTGTGTTCAACCCTGTCATGCGCTAAACAGCCTCAGCCTTTCGCCCTGCTTCGCTTGAGGCAGGGCGACTGCCTTACTTCATACGATCATCTGAGTTCGCCCGACCAGCACAGCGCTGCCGCCCATCGTGGTTTCGATCTGATCGCTAACCCATCGAGCCGTGATCAATACCGTTCCAGGGCGCTTGAGCACATACCCCTGGTGAACATGCAGCGTCAATTCCGAACCCCATCTGCCGTCCGTATCCAACCGCAGCAGATACGCGCCCAGACAACCGCTGCTGTTGCCGTTGATATTGTCCTCGTCCACGCCG
>JAEUQX010000311.1 GCA_016788625.1 Anaerolineae bacterium | reverse complement strand
CACCTGCACTGAGGTAAAGAAGAATGACGGATAGACCGAATAGTGTTGAAATCCGGTTAAAAGGCTATAGGTTTGTGTCTTACGGTGATGTGGGAATAAGACAGGGAAGAACTATTCCCGAAAAGCCGCCGTCAGCACGTTGAGGAGACGGCGCGCCTCGTTGTCATAGACCAAGAGACACCCCTCATCGGTTAGCTTGGCGTAGAGGTAGAGCCGATCAGGCCCCCACAGCTCAATCGCCGTGAGGTTGGTGAGGCCAAGATGGGCTATCCCCATCACCTGTGCATAAGCTTGATCACGGGTGGCAGACAGCGGCACATCAACGGTGGTCAGGACTTGCACTTGGGGGCGATATTCATCCCACACCGGATAGACTTCACCAGAGGGAAAGGTGAGCATCGGCGACTTCATTCCCCACACAAAAGCTTTGGTCTGCCGCTCGATCACATTCCCATCGAGAAAAAACAGCCCGTCAGGGGGAAACTGATCAAAACGGCTTTCGTACTCTTTGCGGTACCAACTCATACCCCCACAGCATAACACACCGCCCTACCCTGCTGACGCAGGCAGGCCCGTTTGCGGAGGCACACCCGCTTGTCTCGAACGTTTCGCAACGCGCGTCAGGCGCAGATCGTGGTCAAGAAACAGGGACAAGATCACATTCAGTTGTATCCAATAGAACTCCTCCAGCGCCTGCCCCACCAGGGCGGCGAGGGCTTCAATCTCATGCTCACGCAGGCCACCTATTTGCTCGGCTAGATCAGGCCGACGGGTGAGAAAATCGGCGCGGGAAGCCCACAGGATGGGGATTTCGGCGTCGTCTTCGATTTCTGGCTCAGGCTGTGTACTGGTGACGGGTTCCGCTTTTGCTTCGCGCGGTGTGCGTCCGCGAAACTCCCCAATGGTAACGGCAGTGGCGATCTCGGTGTCATTCAGCCCGGCGCGCTTAGCATCAAACATAGCTGCGCTCAAGGTGATGCGCTGCGAGAGCAGCATCGCGGATGTAGCTGACAATGTTCCGGCTTGCTCCTCTGCTGCCTTGACCAGTTCCACATAAGCGCTGTACTTGGATGGAAGCGGCGGAGCAGGTGGCAGCGCTTCGGGCGGGTTGTCCTCAATCACCTCACTCTCCTCTTGCGCCGTTTCTACAACGCTTGGTGACGTTGTGAGCGCTGTATCAAGGAGCGCCGGGGGCAGTTCAGGCGGTCTATCAGCGGGGAACAATGCAGCCGTCAATTCCTGCGCTTGTCGCAGATGGTCGCGCTCGATCTCCTCTTCCGTGCGCGGGTCTTCAGCAATCAGGACAAGTTTAGTGTGCGGCGAGAGCGACATCTGAGGACGAGCACGCACGCCGAATTGGGCAACATCGCGCTGCCGGAACATCTCGGTTTGCTGCGGCTGTTCGCGCTGTAGATCGGCTTGCTTCTGCGTAGCCGTCCGCGTGTCAACGAGTTCGCCGGAGAAGAGCGCATATTGTAGCGGTGCGCCTTCTCCGCTCATAGCCCGCGATGCAGCCGTTGGAGTTCTTGTAAAGTAGTGGGGGTGAAGTACAAATCCTGTTCGAGCGGCAGGCCAAATGCCCCGCGTACCCCTTCCAGTTCCGTCAGGCTGAAATAGCCGAGTTCGACTTCCAGCCCGGCGACCATTCCAAAGAACAGGTTATCGCCGTCGTACTCGGTGGGATACCACGTCCAGCCTGTGCCCGGTGCAAACAGCTTGATAGGCGCAGTCGCGTTATAGCCAAGTGCTTCATTCGTGTAGAGCGGCGGCAGCAGGGCACGGCACTGCCCGTCAACCAGTTCCATCGCGTGGGGCGGGATGCGCTTGATGTCCGCGATTTCAGAAGCGGCGTTGTTGTAGCGAACGCTGTAGCCATTGCCGGAATGGGGATGGAAGATCAGCAGTTCATCCTCACCGCGCCTGCCAACGGTGTACTCATATATCTCGGCAAGATCAGCCGCATCCTGAAAGGCAGCATCGCGGCTACTCTGACGTTTGAGGTTCAATACGCCAAAGAGGTTGACCTCTCCGCCTATATCGTCTGTATCACAGAGTTCCTTGACCAACCCGGACGGATAGGTGATGAGCGGGAACTTCTTGCCGCGCAGCGCATCCTGCTGGTAGCGGCGGGCAACTACATCGCCCACCAAGAACCACGAGCCGTGTAACGGCGTGGCATCAAACTGTGTTGGCTTGGTTTTCTCGACCCAGGGCATAGGGCGAGCATAACATACTCTATGTACCGCACTCAATTCATTGTCCCCTCCACCACCTCAAAGACCTCTTGTTGGACTGGTGGCAGCGAATCACAGGCTAGTTCCTGCTCAACGCTCGCCAGCGGGTTGCCGTAGCGCTGTAATGCTGCTTGTTTAATGGCTTGGATGACCTGCTCAGAGACGGTGAGAGATGGCAGCGAGAGCGTCCACAACTGGCGCGTCTTGCCCTGGTGGTCACGCACTACCGCCTGACGTGGACGCTGGTTTGCCAGTAGCGTTGCCCATTGGTGGTTTTGCTCAGACAGTGGCGCGTATACCGGATGCTGCGTCTCGGTCTGCGCCTCATGCTTAATGACTGTCGGGTCAACCGTGCCCAGCCCTACGAAGCTGGCGAACTCCAGAGCATCGGCTTCTGAAACCCCGAAGATGACTTTTGTCCAGACGTTGCCAATTACCGCCCCCTTCATCCGTTCGGCAAGCTGACTGAGGTTCTGGTGCGCCAGGACAAGGTGCAGACCAAACTTGCGCGCACCGGAGAGGATTTTGGAAAGTGTTTTGGTGGAGCCGCTGGTGGCCGAGAAATCCTGGAACTCGTCAATGTAGAGGTAGAACGCCCGCCGCTCGTGGGTCGGCAGGTTGTGACGCGAAAATGCCGCTTGCTCAATCCCGGTGGTGATTAGATTGCCGATCAAGCGCTGACTCTCCTCATCACAGTGCCCCAAGTCAGCCAGCAGCACCTTGCCCTCATCCATGAGGACGCGAAAGTCAAGGCGGTTCTCGCGCTGCCCCAACATCAAGCGCAGATGCGGGTTCATGGTGAGTGCGGTAACTTTGTTGAGACTGCTCTCTTTCATCAAGGCTGCCTGCTTGCCCCAGGCGTCAAAGCGGGTGTGGAAAAACTCACTCAAACGAGCATCGGCGATGCGATTGAGCCATTGCTCTCGAAAGGGCAGGTCGGTCAGCAAGCGCGGCAAGTCAATCAGGCTCAGGCGTGCGTGGATGAGTACGAGCAGGGCATGAAGCATGACATTGCTGAAGTGTGGGGCTTCGCCCAAACTGTCCGGCCAAGTGCGCCGGAACGCTTCAATCACGTTCTGGGCGATTTCATAGGGTTCGCCTGGTGTTGCCAACACGTTAAAGGGGATGATGTGGTCACGCTGCGCCGGGTTGAGGTAGACCAACCGCTGCATCTGTGCAGGGTCATTGAGAACGCCGCGTGTGTGAAGCAGCGCCAATAGATCACTGACGAGATCCGCGTGCGGATCAATCACCCCACATCCACGCCCGGCAGCAATATCCTGAAACAGACAGGCTTGCAGGAACTTGGATTTGCCTTTGCCCGTCTTGCCGACCACATACACATGCCCCGACCGGGCAGCCTGCGGCAGATGAACGGTGGGCAGAAACGGCAAGCGGCCAATCCGCCCCAAGACTAATCCTCGGCGCATCCAAAACATAGATAGAGAGATTATATGCCCTCACTCCGCAGTCCGTGAAGCTCACACAGCGAGCAGCGTGGTGGGCGCTTCTCCACCGCCGCGCCGCCAGATGGGGGCGCTCAGCACCGTATCAGCCGCGATTTGCTCAATCGTGGTGAAATAGAAGAGGTGGGCGTTATCCCCCGCTGCTTGCTCGGTCTGGCGTTTCATGTTCCTCAGTCGGCGCTCACTGGTGGTCACAATCAGCCACAGGCCGGAGGGATGCCCAAAGCGGGCAACGTAGGCGGGGTTGCGGATATAGGCGATGCCGGGCAGCACCTTCTCACGGACAAAGCGCGGGTTGTCTTCGGTCGAGCGGTCAATCTCCCACAACAGTCGAAAGCGCCTGTCCCCGGAAAGGATGACACAGTAGCCATCTGGTCGCACCCTGCGGGCAAGGCGCTTGCCTGTGAGGTCGGTATACTCTACTCTATCGGGATGCGCCCAGAATTCGCTCTGGGGTAGCCACTCCTCCAGGAGCAAGTGTGGGTGACGTACACAAGCCTGGGTGAGCGCAATCCGTACATCATTCACCGCCAGATCATGCTCGACCTGCTGCCATCGCGGTTCGCGGCGATAGGTGAATTCCTGTATGCTCTGGCCGTCCAATCCCGCAACATACGCCGCGCCGCGCTCCCCCAGCCAGTAGACCATTGAGGGCAGCAGCGCCCGGTGGCGACGGTCAGGCCGTGCCAGATAGCCATGCTGGTATAAGAGTCGCGTGCGCGTCTGCATCTGCGTTCGGCCTGTGAAAAAGAGGCGCTGGATTTGGTAATCCGCCAGAATCCCGTCATAGGCATGAATGGCCTCCAGAATGCGCTTGTCGCGCTCAGTCAGGCGCATCAGCGGCGGCTGGTCACTGCGGGTGAAGACACTGAGGCGCTTGGGGGCTGTAACGCTGCGGGGCGGGTGTTCAAAGAGGATACCGTTAGTCTTGGACAGCATAGGGCTACCCTAGCAGATCGACGCTGCCTCTGCAACTCAGGGACGGTTAGGCGCTCGTCGAACGCTGCTCCTTGGGGATGCCTAAGCGGGCACACAAGTGGTCAAAGCTGAAGATGCGCGAGATAGCAATGCGGCGCACCACAACCACACGGGCACAATCTGCTGGAAGAACATCTGTCAAATCAGGTCGCGGAGGTGAGCGCAATGAGCGGTTGGCGGGCGCTGCTCTCCATCGTCTGCCAGATCGGGGCGGTCAAAACCGTTTCGGGCGTCAGTTCAGCAAAGGTGCTAAACCAGTATTTGCGATCACCGCCTGCTTGTTTGGTCACGGCTTTGAGGTTGGCAAGCCGCCGCGCGGTGGTCGTGACGATCAGCACCCGCAAACTCTTGGCCGCAAAACGTGCCTGATACTGCCCGCTGCGGATATAGGCTTCATACACCTGCACCTGGGGTCTGAAAACGCTGTGCGGTTCACTCCCCCGGTCAACCTCCAAGAAAAAGCGCGCCATGCCTTGGGGGACGCGCAGACAAAAATAGCCATCGGGCAAGACGGGTTTTTTGTGGCTGGTGCCCCGTTTGTCGGTGAGCGTGATATGATCGGGGTTAGCGCGAAAAATCGGTTCGTCCCACCACGTCTCCAGCGCCCAGCTCTGGGCGCGACAAGCCAACGTAACCGCCACGCGCACATCGTTGATCTTGAGCAGATGTTCCAGAAACCCCCAGGCAAATCCCGCCTTTTTCGGCAGGCGCAGGGCATTCTGCTCATAGCCGAGGGTGTCAATGAGCACCTGCGCGCCGCGCTTGCCGAGCGTATAGACCGTTGGGCTACTCCCGGGGCCGCCAGAGACCACCGTGAGGAAATGCCGTTCGAGAAACTCATGCTGGAACAGGCGCGACAAGCGGTACTGCGCTGTTGAGCGCGAGCCGAAGAAGAGCGCCTCGATCTGGTTCCCCAAAAGCGCCCGGTAATCATTGACCACCTGGATAATGGCGACATCGCGCGCGGTCAGGTGCATCGGGGGGCGCGCATCGGGTGCTACACGCCGAGAACGGGGCAGGCGTTGCGAACTCATTCGTAGTCCTCCACTCCCATTACAGCAGCGCCATTGCTGCTGACTTCTGGCGCGGATGTGGTCGGTTCAGGATGGTAGCGCTGGGCAAGCCACGTCCCAACAGCGGCACTCGTTGGGAGTTTTGACTTGGTGAGCAGTGCGGCGCGCAAAGCTGGGGCAGGCAGGGCACTGCGGGATTTGGGGGCGGGGCGCGTTTTGAGCGTAAAAGCAGGCAGGGTGCGCCCGGCGAAGCGGGTCTTGACAATGGCGTGATAGGCACCCAGATTGAGCAGCGCCCCGCGTTCCAACTCCGGTTCCAGATGCCACCCGAGACGGCGGGCATCGCGCTCGCCGCACTCAAACAGGATGAGGGTGCCGACATTGCCGAGGATGCCGTTGAGTGTTGCTTCGCTCAATTGGTCAAGGTACTGGTTGGCAAGGGTGAGAGATAGCCCAAACTTGCGTTCCTGAGCAAACATTTCAGGGATCGGACTGCTGACAATGCGCTCGACCTCATCCACATACACAAAACAGCGCGGCGCTCGGTTGTCCGGCAGATAACCGAGCGCTTCACTTGCCATGTAAAAGCCGGAGAGAAACATCAACCCCAAGCTGCCGACTTCAGAACGGATAGCCTCACCGGACAGGTTAATCAGCACGATCTTCTGCTGCTCAATGAAGCTGCGAAAATGCAGCATCTGCGGATGACAGGTCATCAACTCGAGCGCCCGGTTACCCAGGAAAATGGCGGTACGGTTACGAATAGGCGCGGCCAGTTCCGCCTGCTCACTTTTGCCCCGGCGTCCAAAGTCACTCCAAAATGCCCGTACCGCCGCTGACACCTGGGGGTGTGCGCCCATACGCTCAATCAGGTAATCCCGGTAGCTTGAACTGGTGAAAATCCGGTCGATGTCCAGTGGTGTAGCCTGCGGGTCACACAACAGGGCGTGCAGCACATTGCGATATACCAAATCCATACGGTCACGCCAGACGCTCTCGTAGAGCTTGCGGAGTATCCAGTAGCTGTAGTTGAAAGCCGTTTCGTAGGATACCCCTGTGGGGATGCGTAAGGGGTTAAGCGGCACGGGGTAATCGCGGTTGCCGCATTCCAGCAGCACCACGTCCTTAACCCGTTTCTCCGGGATACTGTGCGCCAGAAGCGCATCAATCAACTTGCCATGCGGGTCGATCACCACGACGCCGCGCCCTGCCTGGATGTCCTGGTGGATGAGGTTGTGTAAGAGTGTTGATTTCCCCATCCCGGTCTTGCCCGCGATGTAGTGGTGATACGCGCGGTCTTTCACGGTCAGCGTCACAGGGTGGTAGCCTGTGGGACTGCCTGCCTCGCCTAGCCAGACGCGCTCTTTGCCTTGGCTGAGCAATTCTTCTGGAATGGGCGCGCTCGCCCAGGCAATTTGGCGGGTCGTGAAGCTGTCATTGGGCAGATGCCACAGGGCAGCAACCTCCGCGGGGGAAAGCACCAAGAGATGCTGCCGCCAGAGCGCCTCTTGTGTGCTGACCCAGCCTGCCAGGACAGCCCCGAAGTCGGTGGCGCTCTCCTCCTCAGGTGTGGTTATCTCCTCATGATTGAGGGTGTAGGTATGGCGCAGTTGATTGTGACCAAGCAACTGAAACTGCGCGACCTCCTGTGCCAGATGCGCCAATACGCTCAGGCGTTGGGGTCGGCTACTCTCGAGCGTGACGATGAGGTAAGCGTGATACAGGTGGCCGGAGAGTTTGGCCGTTACCGCGTCTTCATCAAACGCAAAGCGTCCACTTGGTCGTTGGGCTTCCTGGCGCACGTTGGTGTGGGGTGCGATGTAGCCTGCCTGAAAGCGTTCCTGCGCCAGGTGCCGCGCTCCGCTGCACGCAACCAAGGTGATTGCCGAATAGACCACCCGCTCCCCGCCTTCCAGCAAGCCCATCTGGTGCGTCAGGGCAGTCAACGGGTCATATGTCTTCAGATGTTCCAGAAAGGGCAGGGGGACGCCGTACTCGTGAACGGCTGCAAACAGCAGGTGGGTGCGGTAGAACGGTAGGGGTACACCCTCATGCTTGTCTGCTTTACGCTGCTGTACGCTCACCTGACTGGTGGGTGGCAGATGACTGCGGATGAGCGCGGTGAGGCTGGCAGGGTCGTAGCTAGAGGTGGGGTCAACGATGCGCCAGATGAGCGCTTTGGCTGTTCCCACGATCTCAAATCTCAGATGGGGTGCGCTGGCAAGCAGCGCCGCCAGGAATTTGCTGTCGCTCACGTAGTCAGCTTTGCCGCGCGCCGGGTACAACGTGTAGATCGTTGCGGGTGGCTGACGCGCAACCGCTGCACGCTGTTCTGCGCGCAACAAATCTGCCGTAGCCTCTCGTGCCGCCTGTTGGGCGATGTGCCAATCGCGGATACGGTCAGCCAACTGCCAGAGGCGTGACCCTACCGCCCTGCCCAGCGCGAGGGCGCTGACTGTCAGGCCAAAGCGCAGCGTGGGTTGGGCGATCTGTGCCTGAATGAAGGCGGGCAACAAGAGAATAATCCAGGCCGCACTGCCGCGCACAAGCAGCGTCAGGGTAGGCAGATGAACGTAGCGCAGCAGCCACCATTCATCCAGTTGGACAGCACTTTGGGGTGGGGCACGGCGCACGGCGATAGCTAACCCGATGTGCGGGTTTCAAAAAGATAACAAGTCAGCGAAGGCCAACGAGGAATCGAGATTGGC
>JAEUQX010000285.1 GCA_016788625.1 Anaerolineae bacterium | reverse complement strand
GATGCTGCGCCGCATCGCCGCACTGGTGGTTGTGATAGTTCTGACGCTATTCGTGGTGTCGCGGCTCTATGACATCCCCGGCAGCGGTTTTGGAGCTTATGTTAATACCGCTCAGTCCCAGTTTGAACGCCCCAAGACCTTATGGGACTGGATGGATTTGCTGCTGGTGCCCGCCATCCTGGCCGCTGCCGCCTTGTGGTTCAATGAACAATCCCGCAGGCGCGAGAACAAACTCACGAAAGATCGCTTCCTCGAAGATGCGATGCAAACGTACTACGAGCGTATGACGCAGACGCTGCTTGAAACCGATCCACCGCATAGCGCTGAAGCGTTGCTGCGCGTGCGTCAACTGCGAACCATCACGGCACTGCGCCGCCTCGATCCTAAGCGAGTGCAGGATGTCCTGAACTTCCTGCGTACTTCGAACTGGCTCAGCGGTGATCAATCGATACTCAGCGGGGCGGACCTCACGGAAATCGACATGAGCGAAGCCAATCTGAGCGAAGCCGATCTCAGCGAGGCGGTGCTGGTGGCCGCCAACCTCCAGGCCGCTGACCTGTTTTCCGCTGATCTGACAAATGCGGACTTGACGTTCGCCAATCTGAGTCAGGCCTACCTGAACGGCGCGATTCTGACCAACGCCAACCTCAACCTCGCCAACCTGCGTGGCGCGGATCTCAGCCAGGCCGATCTCAGGGACGCGTTCATCGATGGCGCGGAGTTCGACAGCGAGACTATCCTGCCGAACGGCAAGCCGTGTACAGCACTCGCGGATTTCCTGCCCTTCACCAACCCGCCGCCCTCTTAACTTCCCGGCCAAAAGACCGTCACGGTCGTGCCCTGGCCGTGCCCGGCGCTCTCGATTCGTATGCTGCCGCCGTAAGCCTCGACCACCGATTTGACGATGGACAGCCCCAGCCCAGACCCCGGTATATCGCGCGAACGTGCCTTGTCCGCCCGGTAGAAACGCTCGAACAGATGCGGCAGTTGGTCAGCGGCAATACCCCGCCCGTTATCGACGATCACGCTTTGCAGCCCACCAGAAGCAGCCGACAAGTTCCAGGTGACGCAGCCGCCATCCGGGGTGTACTTGAGCGCATTTTCCAGCAAATTGCGGAAGACGATGGTCAGATGATTCAGGCTGGCGCGCAGCACGGGCAGGTCGGCGGAGGCGTGCAGCGTCAGGGTAATGTGTCGCGCCTGTGCCTGTGGCTGTAAGCGCTGCTGCAAACTGGCGGCGAAGTGCCCGGCGTCGATCTGTTCGCTACCCAGTTCCGCACGTCCGGCATCAAAGCGCGACAGCACCGTCAGATCGTCGATCAGCGCGCTCATACGGTTGATCTCGTCGTCGATCTCCGCGATATAGCGCTTTCCGGTTTCGGCGTCCAGCGCCTCGTCATAGCGCAGCGCTTCGGAACGCAGGCGGATGGTCGTCAGCGGCGTGCGCAGTTCGTGCGACGTGTTGCTGGCGAAGGCACGCTGCTCGTCCAACATGCTCTGCACCTGCCCCGCCATGTTGTTAAAAGCCTGCGCCACCGCGCCAATCTCGTCCTTGCCGTTGTACTGCACGCGATGCGCCAGATCGCCCTTCGAGAGCCGCAGCGCCGAGTCGCGCAGGGCATAGAGCGGGCGGATGATCGAGCGCGCCAGCCACACCGCTGCCAATGCCGCCACACCCGTCAGGAGCGCGACCAGCAAGCCCAGTTCCAGCCAGCGCTGCGTGACGACCGCGCCCAGGCTGCTGACGGGTACGCTCAGTTGCAGCACAGCAACGAGCTGCTGGTCAACCACCACCGGAGCAGCCGTGAAGAACTGCTCGTCATTCAGCGCATCGCGCCGCTGTGAAAGGATCACCTGTCCACGGAGTGCTGACTCCAGTTCCGGCTGATCACGGAAGCGCCCTCCCATCATCATCTCACGACCGCCGCCCGGACGACCGTTATCCGAGAACTGCGCGTTCAGCGTGTGCAGCGTCAATATCGCGTTGATGCGCGCCTCGTAATCGGCCAGCGTGGCATCCAGCGCGCTCGTATCAACCTGTTCAGTGTCGATCTGCGCAGCCAAGCCCTGCGCCACGAGAATGACCTCGTTCTGCAAGCGCCCGCCGAAGTCCACGCGCGCCCCGGCAGAAATTTGCCGCCCGGCAATCAGCGCCAGCCCGCCGAACCCAGCCAAGATAATCGCCAGATAGACCGTCAGCAGCCGCACCCGGATGCTCATGCGTCAACCTCCTGGGCGAAGCGGTAGCCCACGCCGCGCACCGTCAGTACATAGCGCGGGTCGCCGGGGTCGTCTTCCAGCTTCTCGCGCAGCCAACGAATGTGCACATCCAGCGTTCGCATATCGCCCAGCCAGTCCGTGCCCCAGACCTTGTCGAAGATTTCCGCGCGCGAGACCACATCGCCCGCGCGCGAGACGAGCAGGCTGAGCAGCTCGAACTCCTTGAAACGCAGCGCCAGTTCATCGCCGCCCTTCGTCACCAACCGCCGTTCCAGGTCGATGCTGATCGCGCCAATCTCGATCACGCTGCCGGGGCTGTGTCGCTGGTTGTCGAACTCCACGCGCCGCAGCAGCGCCTTGACCCGTGCCAGCAGTTCGCGCGTGCTGAACGGCTTGGTCTGGTAGTCATCCGCGCCCAATTCCAGGCCCAGGATGCGGTCGATTTCTTCGGAGAGGGCGGTGAGCATCAGGATGGGCACGACGCTCTTCTGGCGAATCGCCTTGCAGACTTCCCAGCCGTCCATCTCTGGAAGCATGATGTCCAGAATCACCAGGTCGGGCTGTGCGCTCAGGGCGAGGTTCAGCCCTGTCACGCCGTCACTTGCGGTCAGCACGTTGTACTTCAACCCCTTCAGCGCGCGGACGACGGGGTCAAGGATCAGGCGGTCATCTTCGATCAACAATACGGTAGGCATAAACGGCTCCTGCTCTAATGCAAAGTATCGCACATGCTGGCATCGGCATTCAACCGATTTAAGCTCGATTTAAGGATATTTGAGGCACGGATAAGAATAGGGTGTATGATGGACAGGAACTGCTCAAAACGAATATTTAGGAGACATATGAGGTCAGAAGCAGTCATAACTCGTCTGGAACAGATCACGGCTGAATGGTTAACAGGCATCCTGACTCGGAATGAGGCGCTGACGGAAGGCCATATCGCAGCCCTCACCCTGGACGTGGACGCGCGTGAACTTTCGACCAGCGTGCGCCTGCGAGTCGAATATACGGCGGGTGCGGCGGGCGCGCGACCCGAAAAATTGTTCCTCAAGATGGTCAACGCCGATATGGAGGTCGAGTTCTTCGGCCCCTCGGAGGTGAATTACTACGTGCGCGATTATGTCGGCGTTCCCGACGTACCGATCCCGCGCTGCTACGATGCGGCCTACTCACCTGAACTGCGACGTTACCATGTGCTGCTCGATGACCTGGCGGATACACACTTTGCCTCGTGGAATCGGCCGCCAACGCTGGAACACGGGCGCGCGCTGGCTGAGGGGCTGGCTGCACTGCACGCCCATTGGTGGGATGCCGAACGGCTGGCGTCGGCGGGCGAACCGATTCACGACGCGGCAGCCATCCGGCGCTTCGTCAGCATTGCCGAACCCGGCGCGGGTCACATCATCAACGCCTGCGCCGATCAGTTGCAATCGCACTGGCCGCAAAGCATTTACACGCTCTACGCTCAACACCCTGCCCGGCTGATCGACCGGACGCGCGATGCAAACGGATTCACGCTGATTCACGGCGATACCAACCTGTCCAACATCCTCATTCCCATCAACGGCGACCGCCCGCTTTACATCGTGGATCGTCAACCCTTCGACTGGAGCCTGACGACGTGGTTGGGCGTCTATGACCTGGCCTACACGATGGTGTTGAAGTGGGATGCGGAGCTAAGGCGCGCGCTGGAAAAACCCGTGCTGGAACATTACCACGCGCATCTGCTGGCGCGCGGTATTCGCGGCTATTCCTGGGAGCAGTTATGGCAGGACTACCGTCTGTGCGCGCCGATGGCCGTCTACGTGGCGACGGAGTGGTGCCGCGGCGGACTGAACCGCGACACGATGGACTCGTGGCTGCCGATGCTCCAGCGCGCGATGACCGCTGTTGATGATCTGCGCTGCGCGGAACTGTGGGCATAAGGCAACAAAAGAGGGGAACGCACGTGCGCTCCCCTCTTACTAGATAGATCGCCTAGTAGCCAAAGCCGCAGTCTGAGTAACAGTATTCTGCGTCTTCGCCCAGCCAGGGTTCGCACTCATAGTTGTAGTTGCACGAAGGGTTGGGATCAGGCGTCGTCACAGGCAGCGGTTCTTCAACCTCTGGTGCTGGCGGCGCTTCACGCTGCATTCCAACCGTCGCCGACGAGCAAGCCACCTGCCCATTCACCAGCGCCACAACCTGCCACGAGAACGAGAAACCGCCGCCCAGGCCGGATGTGTCACCAACCAGGTTGGTCACGGGACCTGTCGTCTCGTAGGAGGCTACCTGATTGCCGTTCTCATCGAAAATGTTGACGCGGTAGCTGGTCGCGCCCGGCGCGCCGTCCCAAAAGAAGGTGTTCGGCCCAAACGCCATACCGCCAAGCGGTGAAGTCGGCTTGAAGTTGCTGCAATCCGCCTGGCCCGCCGCTGGCCCGGACGACCCACCCTGACCGGATGCACCGCCGCTCTGCGCGAACTGCTGAAGTGTAGCCAGAATGTCGCCTTCGGTCGGTATTTCGATGCCATAGCTCAGGATTTCCGGCGGAATCAGTTCCAGGACTTGCAGCAGCAGCAGTTCCTCCTCCGAAAGCGGGCGGAAGTTCTCCCAGCCGCCAGCCGGGCTGCGCAGATCGGGACTGAGCGGCAGAGTCATGGTGAAGCCCGCAGGCAGGGTGATACCACCCAGGTTGGCCTCGCCATCGACGACCATGAGCTGCATCACATTGCCTTCCAGCAGGCGCAGCACCACTGTCGAGCCGATGGAGAAGTCCGCGCCGTTGGCCGAGAGATCAACCTTGATATGCTCCGGAGACTGCACGACGAGCAGCGCGGGCGCATCGACGCACTGCGGGTCGCCCACGCCTGTGCGGAAGTAGAAGGCCTGCATCGGCGTGCGGTTCTCGCGGCTCATGACCGTCAGCGTCGCAAGGTCGCCAATGGGATCAATGATTTCACGACTGACCCAACCGGGGCCGCTGGCATACAGCACGCGCACCCAACGACCATCCTCGCTCACAGCGTCGGCGGGCAGCACCGTGCCCTCCGGAACGCTGCCAATCACATTGGCGTTGGCGGAAGCGCCGCTGCGGATGTTGGCGGCAACCAGCGCCGTTACCTCGATCGAAGCGCCCGGCAGCACGGCCTGATCAGCAGGCACGGCATTCTCAACATTGACATCGCCCAGCAGCACAAAAGTCACCGCCTGACCGGGCAGGGTGTTGGGCACGTTCGCCTGTACGTTCAGCACGGCGATACCCCAGAATTCCGCGTCAAGATCGAGCGGCGCAGTTTCAACCGTCTGCAAGGTGGTCAGCGCCGAACGGTCGGAAGGCTGGCTGAAGAAGGTATCCTCGACAGCCTGCGAGAAGGTGGCATCAACGCGGTTGAAGCCGTAACACGCGCTGTTCCGGTCGAGCGCGTTGCAGTTCTGCCCAATCTGCTCCAGCGCCTGTTGAACCAGAGCCGGGCAGGCATCACCTTGTGCAAGCCCGAAACCGGGCGCGATAATCAATAACAGCCCCACCAGTGCCATCACCGGGAGCAATCCCCATTGTCTATTCCTGTGCATTTTCACTACTCCGTACAAAATCGGTGAGATCACCGTCTTGAGGAATATTGTAGGCCAAAAACCTTGCTGGACAACAACAGGTCGTCAGATCTTTATAACTTTTGTATCACCGGGGTGAAACCAGAATCGCGCTGTCGGAAGCGCTGTTCAAACCGTTCCATTGGGGCGAGAAAGTCGCCTGCCACCAATAGGGAAACATTTCCAGGGCAAGCGGCTCGGCAGTAGGATCATCCAGGCACGCAAGGACAGGCTGGCAATCGGCATTGTGATAGGCCACCCAAGTGCCATCAGGGCTGAAGGCGTACTGCCTATCCCGCGCCCCACAAGCACCTGCCTGCAAATCCTGCGCTTGCAGCACTCGATAGGTCGGATTTTCGAGCGTAATCAGGCGAATCTCCTGCCGCCTGGGGAAGGGATTACGGCTGATCCAATGCGCGACGATTTGCGTGCTATCGGGCGACCACTGCGGAGATTCGTAGATACCCCCTTCATGATCGTACCAGGCGCTGATCGCATGGGTGGTGACATCCACGAGTCCGAGCGAACCGCTGATGTGAGCAGCGAGCCAGCGCCCATCGGGACTGAACGCCGGATCCATGACGTTATAGCCCGCGAGAAGATGTTCCTCCAGCGCCTGAGTATCGGGGTCATAAACGTACCAATACTCGGAAAAGGCCTGCGGCGAATAGCTCGAAAAGACTACATCGCCCGTGCTCGTCCAGGACGCAAACAGGCGCTCGATAGTCGTATCTTGCAGCCCGGAAGCCCATTCCTGTCGCTGATTGTTCATATGCTGCACGCAGATATGGGTAGTATCACACTGCACCAGGCGCAAACCCACAGCGGGTTCCAGCAAAGCCGCGTTCAGATCGGCGGGCAAGGCACTGTTGAGGGCAAGCGGAGGGGCGGTCTGTGTCGGCGGCGCGACCGTGACACTCGGCGTGCGAGTCGGCATATTAGTCGCCGTCTGGCTCGGCGTAACTGTCCAAGAAGCTGCGGTGGCGCGGGCCTTCTCGCTGGCGATGCGCGTCAGTTCGGCATCAATCGCAAGCTGCACCGCCGTCTGCGTGAGGATGCTGTCACTGGTGGCGCGGGCAATGACGGCAATGTCGAGCGTAGGTGGAATGGGTGTCTCCGTTGACGGCAACAGCGTGGGCGTGGCTGTGACGGGTGTTTCCGTCGGCGGGACAGGTGTGGGGCTGGCGAGCTGCGCTACCCCTGCTCCGGTGCTGCCATCACCCTGATTTGTCAGTGCCAGCAGCGCCCCAATGCCGATGAGCGCCAGCAAAGTGATGCCGATGAGCAGGTACATCGGTGGGATTTTGCGGGCAGACACAGCGGTTGGCAGACGCATTGTTTTCGGCTCTGGCGTATCAATGAGTGTGGGTTCGGCGCTGATGTGTGGCCGGGTGGACGGGGCTGTGTCGGCGGATGCGTTGAGGGCTTGCTGGAAGGCCTGCGCCAGCGCGCCGCAGCTTGTATGGCGGTTTGCGGGTTCGGTGGCGAGCGCCTTGAGCAGGGCGGCTTCGGCACGCTCAGGCAGTTCAGGGCGCAGTTGGCGCGGCAAGGGCAGTTGTTCGCCTCGCTGGTGCATTCCGATAATCGCCCAGGGTGTTTCGGCCTGATACGGTGTGCGCCCGGTGATCATCTCGAACACCATCACCGCCAGCGCGTACTGGTCAGCAGCAGGAGTGACTTCCTGGTTGGGCGTGAACTGCTCCGGCGACATATACTGCGGCGTGCCGACGATCATGCCTGTCCCCGTCATGCCTGCCCCGCCGCCAATGATCTTCGCGATGCCGAAGTCGGTGAGGTAGGTATTGCCTTCTTCATCGAGCAGCACGTTGGCCGGTTTCACATCGCGGTGGATGACGCCGTGCGCGTGGGCATAGTCAAGCGCGCTGGCGACCTGCTCCAGGATGCGAGCGATGCGAGGCAGGCCGAGGCGCTCATTTTTGATCAGATCCGACAGAGACCCCGTATCCATATAACGCATCGCCATATAGGTAGTGCCATCTTCTTCCCCATAGGCGAAAACGGGCAGGATGTGGAGATGTTCCAGGCGGGCGATGGCGCGGGCTTCGAGGGCAAAACGCGCCAGGAATTGGGGGTCGGTGGAATACTGTTGGGGGAGGGTTTTGAGGGCAACGTAGCGGTCTGTACCCGAATCGTAGGCTTTATAGACGGTTGCCATGCCGCCCATACCCACCTGTTCGATGACGCGATAACTACCCAGGGTTCGCCCAATCATGGTGGTTCTTTGATGCTTGTCTGTTCTATGTAATTTATCTTGTATTATAACACATTTGGCCAAGGCACCGAGATGCACATGGCACGAAAGCGGGTGACATTAATCACTTTACAGCGGCGATACCAACACTGTGTAATTGACGGCGACATCCTGCGGGCTGTCCGCGTTCAACGCCAGGGCAATCGACTGCTGAGCGAAGTCACTCGTGAAGGGCAGCGTGATCGACTGGCCGCAGGCGAAAGCGGGCTGCTCCGGCGTGCCCCAGTGCAGACGTTCCACGCTGCCGGAACACAACACGGTGATGGCAAATTCGCGATAGGTGCTGGACAGCGCGGTCGTGGTCAGCAGCAGTTCGTCGCGGGTGTTACTGATCGTCAGGGTGCGGCTGAAATTGGCGCTGCTGGCTTCATTCAGCAGCAGGGTTTGCGGCACATTGAGTGTGGGAAGCTGTTCGCAGCCGCCTTCCAAAATCGTGACGCCGCCAGAGACCCAGCCCTTGTCGCCGTTGTCCAGATTGATCTGAAACCAATCGCTGCTGCTGCGGCCGATCACAGCAAGTGTCACGCCAGGTAACAGGCTGCCAACCACGGGATAGGTCGTCTGCGGGCCGCTGCGAATGTTGACGTTCGTGCTGCCCACTGTGCGGACACTACACGGCAGCGGGTTGAGCGCACCGGTCAGGGCAGCGATCTGCGGGGGTGGGGAAAAGACTGCTGCACGGGTGGCACTGGCATTGGCCGCAGGGGGCGCGTTGAGCGTCAACTGACTGCCGACCAGCAGCGAGAGCATTCCGTAATCGTCGCGGTCAGCGTCGTTGATCGCCACTTCGTACAAGCCGTCATCCGGCGCCAGCAGCAGAATGGTGTTCTCGACCTGTTCGCCGCCAATCGTGGCGAGGACGCTGCCTCGGCTGTCGCGCAGCTCGGCTTTGTAGGGCAATCCGGGCGTCAGGCGTGCCAGCGTTAACTGCGTGGTATAAATGGGGTCGGCGCGGAAGGTGTAATGCTGCGAGGCAGCCGTCAGAGGGAAGCTGACCAGCGTGACCGTATCCGGCTGAAGCCAGGCGCTCACCCGCGTTTGTTCCACACCCTGGCAGCCAGCCGTCAGGATGATCAGGACACCTACGATTCCTGCGAGCCACCACCTCAACATGACGATTTGCCTTGCGCTTTTTTACAGCTTCTAACAGCTTGTTTACAAGTGAGCATAGAGCATCCTCGCCGGTATGCCCCAACGCTGACCTGATTGCAGACCTATCGTTTCTGTACGGTTAGGATACGGGTTGGCAACGCAGCGTAGGGGATTCGTTAGGTTCAGGGCTGAGATTTGCGCGGTTTTGCGCTATGATCGTGGAACGATTCACATTAGGGAGAATTGGGATAATCATGAAGAAATTTATCCCCTTACTGCTTTTGATTGTCCTACTCGCGCTGGGCGCGGGCATCAGCCTGGCGCAGGATACAACGACGACAGCAACCTCCAGCGTGCAGATTTTCGTGGTCATCTGCGAGACGCAGGCCGTCGTTAACCTGAGCGGCACGATGGAAGCTGGGCTGGATGTTTACTACCAGATTTTCCCGGCAGCGGGCGGCAACGGCACAGCCCTGACCAACCTGCGCCAGGTACAGGTGGATGGCGCGTATACCTTTAGCGAAAACATTTCATTCGTCGGCGGCACGGTCGCGGCGGGTGGGATTGGCAGCGCGCGGGTGTTCATCGCCCGTGAAGGCAACGCCAACAGCGTACAGAGCGATGTGTTCGTCGTCGATGACCTGCAGGACGGCTGCAATAACGCCCAGAACGCGCTGGGCACCAGCGTTGACGCAGGCGCAGGCGCGACCAGCACTACTACCACCGCTGGCTCGAATATCCTCTCGCCCTTCGGCGGCGTGATCAACCCAAGCGTCGTCGTGACGCCGCAACCGCTGGTCGTCATCGGCGCGCGCAGCGATGTGACGCCCAACCGCTCGGCTACCCCCGGCGTGTTGTTCGCGGAATGTGATAGCTATCTGCCCGGTGCAGCGCCCGGCCTGCTCTACGATACCGACAACATCGTCATCTTCTGGTCGTGGTACGCCAAGACCGAACAGCAGGTGCAGGATCACGTCGCCCAGGCCATTTATGAGGTCAAGCTGAACACCGCGCCGCTGGTCGATGTACAGGTCAGCCCGGTCACACAGCGTACCAGCAACTTCTGGGTATTCTACACCGCCAATATCGGTAAACTGCGTCCGGGCGGCTACGGCGTGGAGTTCAAGCTGAGCTGGAATCAGGCAATCAGCGACGGTTACGACGACTTCGGGCCGGGGACGGATAACATCTTACAGTCGGCTACCTGCACCTTCGAGATCAAGCCGAATCCCGATGGAATCCAGGTGACCGACCACAGCCTGATGTACAGCGTGCGGTAAACGGCGTCCGTTTACCTGGATTCAGCTATTGGTATTGCTTCGCGACGGACGCCCGCTTGGGCGTCCCTACTATTTCTCCCATTGTAGGGACGTGCAGCAGCGCGTCCGGGAAGTGACCTTTCCCGCATAAGCAGTAGATACTGTGAAAGACTATCGACTCTGATGACCGACCTCGCCGAACAGGCCGCCGCGCTCTTTGGCATCACGCTAACGCCCGAACACGTCAGCCAGTTTGCGCTGTACGCGCGCGAGTTGGTTGAATGGAACACACGCGTTAACCTGACGGCCATCACTGAGGCTGAGGCCATCACCGTGCGTCACTTCCTGGATTCCTTATCGGTGGTAGCGGCTCTGGACTATGCCCCCGGTCTGCGCGTGATCGACGTGGGCACAGGCGCGGGTTTTCCGGGTCTGCCGCTGAAAATCGTTTATCCGGAACTGCGGCTGACGCTGCTGGAGGCGACGGGCAAAAAGATCGCTTTCCTCGATCATCTCGTCAAGCTGCTCGGTCTGAGCGGAGTGGACACGCTGCACGCTCGAGCGGAGGACGCCGGGCATATGAACGGGCAGCGCGCGACTTACGGCCGGGTGCTGGCGCGTTCGGTGGCGAGGCTGCCCAGCCTGCTGGAATACATGCTGCCGCTGGCGCGCGTGGGCGGGCGCTGCATTGCCATGAAGGGCGTCACCGCGCAGGCCGAAGCTGCCGACTCGAAGAAAGCACTCAACCTGCTCGGCGGGCGCATCACGCAGATTATCCCGGTGACACTGCCGGGCGTGAGCGACGCGCACAACCTGATCGTGATCGAGAAGGCTGCCGGGACACCCGCCGCATACCCGCGCAAACCCGGCACGCCGACGCAAAAGCCGTTGGTGTAGGAACAAGTGATGTGTGACGAGTGGGAAGAGACAAATCGTAATCTGATGATGTCGCAGGGTACACATCCATGCAGCTAAACCAGTACGAATGGTCGGGCAACCCGCGCGGAATGCATAACGAAGGCGCTTTCCGCCCCATCTTTCGTGACCGCTACCTACGCACCAAAGTGGGTTGGTACAAGTTCGTCTGCGGCGGCGAGGAATTCGCACAGGATGCCGGCTGGATGCTGGCGAACAACATCACCCCGATCATCCGCATCTACCGCTCGACCCCCGGCGCGGAACCCGTAACAGATGGCGTGCGCCAACTGTGGGAGATATACCGCTCGTGGGGCTGCAAGTGGTTCGAGTTCTACAACGAGCCGAACTTCGCTGAACCGGAATGGCCGGAGTCGCAGCGCTCGATGGTCAGTCCCTACAACATTGATGGCGTCATCCGCCCGCTGTGCGAAAACTGGATGAACTTCGCCGAGATCATCATCAACATGGGCGCATACCCGGCCTTCCCAGCGCTGGGCGAGACCTCCGGCGAGAGCGGTGCTGTTCAGTGGATGGACTCCATGTTGGGTTTCATGCGCGACAATTACCGCGACCGCTTCATCAACATCGCCAACAACGGCCTGTGGTGGGCAACACACCCCTACTCGCTCAATCATTTCTACCAGGAAATGCCCGGCCAGCCGACTGTGCCGCGCCCGCCGGAAGCGCAGAACACGCTCGAAGCAGGTTGGCATTTCGATTACCCCTGGGACCCTTATACGCAGTCGTTCGCCCCTGGCCGCGATGTCTTCCCCGGCGGCCCGGCGCCCTACGGCGACCCCAACGGCATCATCGCGATGGGCGTGGCGCTCAACAAACGGCTGTCGGAGTGGTTCGGCGTCAACGCGCTGCCCGTCGTCGGCACAGAAGGCGGCATTTATCCCCTGCCAATCAGCGAGCCGTATCAGCAGCCGGACGCGCGCTTCCCGCGCTATGACCGCCGCAGTCACGGCGAGGCGACGGCGGCGCTGTTCAATTGGATACCGTTCGCCGCGCCGGAATGGATGTTCGGCATCTGCCTGTGGAAAGAGGACGAGTACTACAACAACAACTTCCCAGCCATACAGCGCCTGGAAGAAGTGCCGCAGATCAAACGCGGCGAACCCTGGCCCGTTGCGCCGGGTGGGGCAGAGCCAGCCTTTGTGGTAGGCGAACCGGATTTCCACGTTGTCGTCCTCGCGCCGGGGCTGGAGACGAGCTGGTTTTTCGACGCAGCGCAGGCCTACTGGAATCGCTTCCGCCCGACGCTGACATCCTCCTGGGCATTCTTCGACTTCATCCCGCCCGACCGCAGTCTTGCTGCAACAGTGATCGCCCCGCCTGACATGGCCGATACGATGCGCCAGTCCATCCAGGAGCGTTACCCGGCCGCGCTGTTCGACCTGCTGATCGCTGGCGGCGACCTCAGCACGGTCAGCAACGTGCTGAACGCGCGCGTCTGGGCAGATCGCCGTTTTGGGTAGCAGCTGCAACCTGAGACAAGCGCTCAGACACCGCTTATCGCAGTCTCAGTGCTGGAGACTCAGCCCACAAACTTCTACACAGGCAGATGATTCAAAGTATCTTCGCTTATCAAGAACGACTTTTGATCAGAGCCACAACATTTCCCAGGCAGCAGTCGCCTTGCGGGTTGCGCCAGTCACAAGCGCATTGTCCCGCGCGAATGCCCTCATTGATAGCGGCGACAATCTGACTGTTATCGACGGTTGCCCCCTCTTCTTGAATATCCCCAACGGTATACCGAAAGCAGTAGCACACGAACACGCTGCGGTTCTCCATCTCTTTCTGGAATACCCGTTCGCGAACATCCTGAATTTCGAAAGTGTGGGAACCATCTTCAGCAAAATAAACGACCGGACAATCTCTATCACGGCAAAAATAGTACGGCATGTCCCCTACCTCATTCAAGCTGATATCCAGAAGGCACTTCACAGTTGCCGTATCAACTTTTCTGCCTCTGGTGCCAGAAACAGGACAAAGCCCTTTTTTGTCCGCATCGTTTTCCACAGGGGATATCATAGGTACATGACTCTTTCAGATGCAACTCTTCTTCGATGAATCATTGTAAATCGTTGTTCAGGCCTGGCTGCGCGGGCTATCAGGTTATTACCCCTCGCCATATACCGCGCGGCGCAGGCGGCGATAGAAATCCGCAGGCGGCATCGCGCCATCTTTCACATTCGCGAACTGGATGTCGATCAGGATGGCGAACTCGTCGCCTTTGAGCAGCAGCGGGAAGATCGGCTTTTTGTAGCGCTTGGCCAGCAGAATCTCCTTCTGCACCCACTCCGAGTCGTAGGAGTCCGGCGTCATGATGACCACGAAGGCCGCGCAGCCGTTGATGGCCTTGTCGATCTCGCGAAACCAGGCGTCGCCATAGTCGATCTGGTCGTCAATCCACACCTTGAAGCTGCTGCCCGCCAGATCGTCGGCCAGTCGGCGCGCGTAATCCTTGTCACGGCGGCTGTAGGAGATGAAGACGTGCTGCGGCGTCGCGCGCAGGGCGTCCTCGAAGGCACGTGCGAAGTCCATCACAGTCGGGTAGCGGGCTTCCGGCCGCTTCGCCAGTGCGCGGTTCAACACCGGGTTGACAGACAGCGGCACATCCGGGCGGTGCGTTTGCGGCGCGGGCGGCGGCTCGTTCAGGTGTTGTTCGCGCAGTTTCTTGCCGCGTCCCTGGAACGGCTTCTCCCCGGCGAGCATGTAGTAAACCACCACGCCGAAGGCATACTGGTCACTGGCTGGGGTGGCCTCCGCGCCGTGCCAACGTTCAGGCGCGGCGTAGCTCCAGGCCAGGCGCTCTTCCTCGCTGGCCGTGAGTCCGGCGAAGAACAGATTGCCGATGTACGGATTGCCCCAGCCGTCGAAGAGAATGTTGGCGCGTGAGAGTTCGCCGTTGACCAACCCCTGCTGGTGCACGAAATCGAGCGCGCTCGCCATCTGG